>DAOWES010000206.1 GCA_030638385.1 Candidatus Cloacimonadota bacterium
TCAGCAGCTTCTTTTGCACGATTGGCAATAATGTCAGTACAACTAACAATTTTTGCATTTTCAATTTCGGCAATTGCTTCAAAGTGTTTATTGGAAATTCTTCCACATCCTATTAATCCAAAACTAATCATAGATTTATCCTCTTGTGTTTTTATGAAAATTTAATGCAGACTAAATAATTATTACAATATTTACTGTCAATAATTTAGTTGAGCGATAATTGTTATGTAAACGCTATTAATTTTTTAAGTTATGAAATTTTGAATGACTAGGTTATTTGAATTCTGATGAAATTTTTATAAATAATGTGTTTGAATTCGTAAATGGAATATAGGCTTGATCCGGAGAATGTTTATACCCGGCAATAATACTGAAAATGTTTTTATGTTTCCATTGTAGATTTGAAAAAAAACTCAGATTATCAAGCTCGTTATAAGAATCAAATCGAAGACCGGCAGAAATTGAAAATGCATCGGAAAAAGCGATATCTGTATCGAAGTTAATTAGCCAATATTCATCATCCCAACCTTGATGATCGGGGGATCCAAAATATTTTATATGATCAGATGTAATTCTGCATGATGTGAATTTGTTGATGCCTGATGTGATGGCAGTTTGAGTCCAAAGGCATTCATATGTTTTTCCCAATTCAAAAACAAGCGTTTTAAGTTTGTTGAATCTAATTTCCGGTCTAAACCAGCGATAGTTGTACCAAATAGAACCGATGGTAAGTATATGCTGTTTGTGGTGTTTATCTAAATATAATTCGTTTTTATAGGTTGAATCAAAATTGAAGGCAACGTTAAATGTTGTGGTTAATGTGGAGTTGAGTAGATAATAACGCATTTTATTTTTGTATTTTTCTAACTCATTTTGATTATCGAAGGCAAGCGTAGTATATGCTTTTTTGAATATTAAATTATTGATATCTTTTTTGTGAGATAATTCAATATTGAAATTGTCATAATTTGTATCGTCAATTTTTCCCATATCTGCAGAATATTCTTTGCTAATTCTATCATAAGAGATCTTTAAATTTGCTTTTGTGGATGCAAAGCTGTAACCTAATTTGTAATAACTGCCATATTTTGAATCATTGTTGATAACTTTGTTGGAAATATTCGCTTCACACCAAATAGATTGATTTTTAGAAAATTGCCAATTTGGCTTTAGATGTAGAACTTCATTATGATAATTTTCATTCATTCTGTTTAATAAAGTGATTTCCATATTAAGATTTTCTACACTTGGCTTTAGCGCAATAATATTAAAAATGTCATCATGGTTTGATATGTAGTTTTCTTGAGTGTAGTCATCAAAAGCTATGATTTTTTTGTCTTGAGATGATAATATCCCGAAAGAGAAATTATTGGAATTGCCATTTATTTTTAAGGCGTATTGCGGTTGAAGAATATTTCTGCTATAAAATAACTCATGTGAAGTATTGAATGCGTTAATGTCTTCTACGAAGAAATATCTGTTTTCAGGTAAATCTGATGCAAATCTTTGGTTATAGATATCTGTGATTGTATCTAAAGGGATGTCTGAAAAATCCGGGTTAATAGTAACTTTTAGTTTTGATGAAGAAGTGGGATTAAATGAAAGGTCGAAACCGGCATCATTGAATTTGATATTGCTTGAGTTAGTGTGCTTAGTGTGATGGATGTAGTAAGGGCGAAAATAAAGGTTGTGGTCTTTGATTATTTCCCCGTTTAGGGTTATGTTAGATGCTGTATTGAAATAATTATGCTCCATTCGGGTTGAAGTATTTGGATAGGAGAAGTTTTCATCTTTGTGCTTTAAGTAGCGATTAAGAATGATTTTCCATTGGTAGGGTGGCTTGGAGTTGAATCGTAGGCTTTTAATAGGGATTTTAGCATCTATTAACCAAAGGTTATTATTGATCTCAGAATTATATTTATAGTTGCTATTCCATGCTATATTTGTATTAAGATTTTTGTCGCGGATATAGTCGATTTTATTTTCATAAGGGAAAAACATAAATCCATAAGCGACATAGGAATCTGGCTCTGTTATGATTTCTAATGAGAGATGGTCTGCTTCAGGAGTTCGTTCTCGAGATGTAAGGCTGCCTTTTTTAAAGCTGTTATCAATCTCAGCTTCCCAATGTAGATAGATGTTTTTTTTATCATACCAAATCCAACAATTTGTATCCAATTCAATTTCTTTGCCATCGGCTGGGTCGGTTCTAGTGAATTTGCTAACAAGATTATTGTTGGTTTTTGCTTTTTCCGAGGAAAATGGGATAGTTATGCTGGTTAAATGATTTATCGAAAATATGGTGAGTATGCAAAATATAAGTATTCTCATTTTAGTTTAGCCACTCATCTCGAATGTGAAATTTTTTTCTTCAAATAATTTAACACAAGTATCGACGATTTCAGCATTAAGTAATGTTCCTCGCTGGTTTTTGATGGTTGATAGTGCTATTTCTGTGCCTAGAGCGGCACGGTATGGACGATGTGAAACCATTGCTTCTACTATGTCTGCTACTGTAAGAATTTGTGCTTCCAATAATATTTGATTGCCTTTTAAGCCATTTGGGTAGCCGCTTCCATCAAGCTTTTCATGATGTTGATGTACGATTTCTGCAATTGGCCATGGGAATTCGATTTTGTTTAGAAGATTGTAGCCTACAGCGCTATGGCTTTTGATTACTTCAAATTCCACCTTTGTAATATTTCCCGGTTTTGCTAAAATATCTGAAGGTACGGCTACTTTACCGATATCATGAATGATTCCTGCAAATTTTATGCCTTCTAATTGTTCTGATGTAACGGTCATTTCTTTGCTAATTGCTAGTGCTAAACTGCGAACTCGCTTTTGGTGTCCTGCCGTATATGGGTCGCGCATTTCGGATGTGTTTGCCATTGCCATGATAATGTTTTCTGTGGCTTTTTTAAGCATTCTGAAGCTTTTTTTCATGTTTTTTTGAGCTTTAATTGATTGTGTGGTGTCGTTGATTAGTAGAACGGCGCCATTGAATAAATTATTTTCACTAAGAGGTACGCCATTGATGGAGAAATATCTTTCTTCTTCATTGACTTTCATAGAAAATTCTGCGCTTACTTCTTTTTGATTTTCTAATTTATTTAAAAAATAGTCTAAAGAGGTTTTTTTTATGCCCGTGAATTCTCTAATATTAATCAATTCTTTGGCATTGTTTGTTATTAATTTTCTCGCTTCGGGGTTGAAAAATTCAATATCTAATTTTGGGTCTAATTTGATGATTGCAGCCGGAGAATGATCAAGGACTTCTTTATTGAATTTATATAATTGGCGGATTTTTTTTTCAGATTTACGGATATCTTCTGTTTGAGAATCTACTAATTGCTGTAGTGAATCTGTTATTTTTTGTAATTGCTTCTCAGACTTTTGTAAAAGTATATCATTAATTTTTAGTTTAATAATGAGATAAACTGTTAAAAGAATAAATATTCCCAGAAATGCAGAAGATATTAAGACAAATATTTCAATTTGATTTTCCATGATGCAAGAGCTCCTCCTAGCCAAAAGAATTGTGTGAGAATTGTGGAATAATTAGCAATTTTCCAATTTTTTAGAAAGCCAAATAATTGTGCATTGCTTGCTAAAATGTGTAAGCCGAAAAGTAAAGCTAATCCTGAAAAAATAAAGAATGATTCAATGTTGAGAAGGAAATCCTTTTGTGATAATAGGCTTTTAATAATTATGATTGAGCCAAGCATTAGGATTATTTGAAAATTGAAGTCAGTGGTATTTATGGGTTTGTAATCCCAGTTTATAGAAGCAATTATTCCTGCTAGGATTACAGGAATAGATAGAATTGCTATACATATAATATAGTAATCACGGAATTTTTGCATTAAATTATTTATTTTGAATAAAATAGTTAATATAAATACTATTTCAAAAATAACAATCAACATCCAAAAACCAATATAGATTTTGGGATGACATTGACCAATGATCATTGATACATTCCAAAGAATGTGGATTAGATTAAATCCAAGAAAATATTTTACGGTAAGATTATTGAAGTTTTTCAGAACGGCTTTGCGATACCAGAAAGTCCAAAGGATTAAGTTTAGAATCCGTAGTATCGCAGAACCGTAGTTGCTGAAGAAATCTATCATTATTAGGGGTAAATTAAGCTGAGCTAGAAACAGAAACAGTTTTCTTTTTCACAGGATAGAAATCACTCCAAGGTCTTGGTTTGATATCGCCAGTTGTAGATATAAGAGTTGAAGGTGTTTGTTCGGCAACAGGAGCAGAGAATGATTTAGGCATAAAATCGCCTTGTGCTGTACATTGAGAAGTTTTTGCCAATGGATTGTTAACTGTTTTTGAAATTGCCATAATATTTAGGGCAGTAAATGCCACCGCTATAACTAA
>DAOWES010000073.1 GCA_030638385.1 Candidatus Cloacimonadota bacterium
TCGATAATAATATCAATTATTGTTCTGCAAAGATGATGATGAGTGGAGATTCTCGTTATTCCGGCGTAGAAAAGAAGGTCAAAAATATATTGAGAGATATTATGGAGAAACCATTACAGATTAGTTTATAAGGGGGTACTATGGAAGTCATAAGACGAGAATGCACGGGATTGGCATGTTGCCAAAATCGATCATGATAAGCAGTGAGCTAAAACTTATAATTTTGGTTTTAATACCAGGTTGAATAAAAAGCTCACTATAAGGCATGCTAGATCTTAGTGAAATAAATGAATGAATAAAAAAAGTAAGGTTAATTAATATTAAATAGTTTAAATTATAAGTTTGAAGGAAGAGAGAGTATAGGCGAGAAAATGGATAAAAAGTTATATAGTATAGCGGAAAGCGTTAAGTCATTATTGTTTTTGTGCCCGGGAAGAACAAGGTATGATAATATATATTATGTAAACTTGCGAGTGTTCTATAACCTTCTGAGCTATAAGAATTAAGAGCTCTTACCCATTTTCCTTAATAGTTACATTATTGTTGGGGAAATCACCCTGAACTGTTCTGTCTCATTTCCAGAATTAGCCTTTCTCGCACTCTAAAATATTCCAAAAGCCATAACCATATTAAAAATAATATTTCGTTCGCTACTACCGATATTTGAAAAATGATATACTCAAGAAGGCGACGATTGCAATCGTCGCCTTCGGTTGATCAGTGGCTAATTAATTTTTATAATAGGCTCTACGAATAAGTACGAATAAAAAAGCCCAAATATTAATTCTAAGGCATTATCTCAAGATTAGAAGTATTAAACCACACTGGCTTTTTACTTATATCATAGTGAACTCAAAAAAACAAATAAAAGAAACTATATCTACACCCCCCGTCTGCTACGAGTCGGCTTTGCTTTAGCAAAACGATCTCGGGAGTCAGCTAAGATTCGGCTCTGAACAAAGTGAAGAACGATATCTACGAATTTTTGCTGCCCCACCCCTCTATTAGAGGGGATTATTTACACTTTATTCTTTTATTCTAATCTAAAGGATATATTGCATTAAAATTCATCTTTAAGTCCCATTATCTGTGTTAATCAGTGTCTAATTAATTTTTATAATAGACTGAGCAATAAACCTCTCCCTCAAATTCAATGCAACTTGACATTAAAACAACAATCAAATTACTTACAAATATAATATAAATTTGGGAGATAAATATGAAGAGTATGACCGGCTACGGAAGAGCTTCTTTTGAGGATGATAATATTTCGTTGGATATCGAAATCCGTTCAGTAAATAGTAGATTTTTAGATCTAAAGATATTTTCACCAAGAGAATTAAATTATTTAGAGATAGCATTATCAAAAAAAATAAAAAATGTGATAACCAGAGGCAAAGTTAATGTGAATATTTCATTTGCCGATAAACGTGCTCCGGAAATGGAATTGAATGAACCAAAATTATTAGCTTATTGGGATATTTACCAAAAAGCCATAGAACTTGTAGGAACAAAGCAAACCATTGAACTATCAAAAATATTATCCGAATCTGATATCATTCGAGTAAATAAAGTAGATATCGCCCAAAGCGGGTTTGAAAAAGTTATTGAAGATACTTTGGACAAAGCAATCGTTGATCATCAGGATATGGCAGCAATAGAAGGAAAATCGATGCAAGATTTTTTCATACTTTCCTTAGATAAAATGGAACAAGAGATTGATAAAATTGAAGTTGAAGTACCAGCTTTTAAAAAGGAAATATTTAATAAAATAAAAGCTAATGTGGAAGAGATCTTAGAAGAAACAATTTCCCAGCAAGATCATAAACGCTTGATGCAAGAGACTGCTTATATCGTGGAAAAATCAGATGTAACCGAAGAATTGGTGAGATTACGTGATCATTTTAATAAATTCAGAACAATAATGATGTCGGATAAAGTAAGTGGGAAATCGTTAGCATTTATCATTCAAGAGATGCATCGTGAGATAAATACAACCGGGTCAAAATTTAGTATTCCGAAAGTATTTTCACATATATTAATTGTGAAAGAGGAAGTGGAGAAGTGTAAGGAGATGATAGCAAATGTCTGCTAAAGAAAAGTCTCTTAAAGAGAACAATTCAGAAACTCATTTGGAATGGACCTCTCACCCATTTTTGGATTTTCCAAAAACAAGTTGGTTGTTAATTCTATTTTTTATAGGAATGGGAATTGTATTATGGCGTGTTACCGTTGTACGGTGGGACCAGCCAATTTATTATTTCCTTGGAGTTGGAATCCTTTTTTTTGGAACCATAACCTATTTCATTCCAACTCATTATTCATTTGAAGAATACAAGATTGTGATTCACTATTGGCTTTTTAAGATGGAAAGACGTTACACCGAGTTTGGGTGTTATTATTCGGATAAAAAAGGAGTAATGTTAAGTACTTTCAAGACTCCTCGTCGTTTAGATCCATTTCGTGGTCTTAATGTGAGATTTTCCAAAGAACAATCGGAAAAAGAAGAATTATTCGAAATTTTAGAAAGAAAAATTGGAAACCGAAAATAAATTTGAGGTGTGAATAATGTATGATAAAAAGCTGGCAATAAGAATTAAGAATATGCTTGAGGATAATATTGGTAAACATTACTATCTAAAAGAGTTAAATAAAGAATTAAAAATAAGAAAGCACAAACATCGAGATCTTATGGATACTCTTCATGGACTTGCGAAGGATGAAGAAATTCGTTTGATAGGTAGAAAATATACCAGCTTGAAGAAAAGACTAAAGCAGTACATTACCGGAAGATTCGATGCAAGCTCATTGGCGCGAGATAAAAATTTCGCCTTTGTCATTGGTGATGAATTTGATGTTTTCATTTCTTCAGAAGATATCCTGAATGCCTATCATGACGACATTGTGAAGGTGGAAGTGAGACAAGGCAAAAGAAATAGACAATATGGTGTTATCATCAAGATTGTTGAGCGAAGTCGAAAAGAGGTAGTGGGAACTGTTCATCAATATAATGGTAAAACTTTCTTAGATCCGGACAATTCACGTATTCACACAAGCATAGATATTGCCGATATAAAGCAGGCTGTGCCCGGAGATAAGGTCGTATTATCAATAAAAAATTGGGGAAGCAAAGAAAAATATCGCTTACCAATTGGAGATGTAAAAGAGATTTTGGGAAAAGCCGGAGACCCCGAAGTGGAAGTCTTAAGCGTTATTAAACATTTTAATCTGCCTTTGGAATTTCCCGAACAAGTAATGGCCGCAGTTTCTGAAACTTCAGATATAATATCAGAAAAGGAAATTGGCAGACGTAAAGATCTAAGAGCATTAAATACAATTACCATCGATCCCGCTTCAGCCAAAGATTTTGATGATGCCGTATCTTTTGAAAAAACGGCTGATGGTTTTGAGCTTTTCGTACATATCGCCGATGTAGCGCATTATGTTCCTTTAGATTCACCGATTTTTGAAGAAGCTTTTGAGCGTGGGAATAGCTATTATTTTCCAAAACGTGTAATTCCAATGCTCCCCAAAAGACTTTCAAATGATATTTGCAGTTTGCGCCCGCGGGAAGATAAGCTTACCCTGACTGTTTACACAAAATTCGATTTAGATTTTAATATTGTTTCCAATGATATTTTTCAAAGTGTAATCTGTTCCGATCGCCGCTTTAGTTACGAAGAAGTTGATGCCTATTTTGCAGGTGAAGAAAATGATATTTCATCTGATATAGCTGACATACTTGATAATCTACTCGAATTGTCACAGTTCTTATCTGAGAAAAGAAGAAAAAATGGCTATCTTCATTTTGACCTACCGGAAACAGAATATGTTTTTGATGATGAAGGACACGTTATCGATCTACAGAGAAGTAAAGAAACTGATTCTCATAAATTAATTGAAAACTGTATGCTTATTGCGAATGAATATACCGCAAAATTACTTTCCAACCATAGAACTCTATATCGTATTCATGAAAAGCCCACCGACGCTAAGCTACTACAACTTTCTGAAACAATGGAAAAGTGTAATATAAAATTTGAGCTTGGGAAAAGCATAAATAAATCATTGCAAAAGCTTTTGGAGCGTTTGTCTGGTGAAAATGAACATAGAGTCTTTGATAAAATGATTTTACGAAGTATGCAAAAAGCCAGATATGATACAAAAAACTTAGGACACTTTGGCTTGGCGCTTAAAACCTACACTCATTTCACCTCCCCCATTCGCCGCTTGTGTGATCTGATAATTCATCATCAATTAAAAGATATGATTATGATGCGAAACTCTCGCTTTAGTGGGCAGGAGCTTTTGGACTTTGCTCAACAAGCCTCGGAATGCGAAATTGTGGCAAATCAATCTGAACGCGAAGTAGATTTTAAAAATAAGATGCTTTTTATGAAAAAGCACTTGGGTGAAGAATTTGCCGGAATTGTCGTAGGTATGAAAAATGATGCATTGCTGGTTGAGTTACATCGTTATCCGGTAGTGGGTGTTTTAAATTTTAAAGATATCTCGGATTCGCATTATTAGTTTATGCCAAAAATGATGGTGGTTTTGGGTGACAAAAAAGGTGAAATTTATCATCTGGCAGATGAGATAAAAGTTTTTATAAATAGAGTTGATGACGATATTTATCTTGGATTAGCAAAAGAGTAACAGATGTTTTTCTATAATCTTCTCATAGCAATATTATTCTGCATTGCTTATCCATTTATATATATATTTCTCAAAGGTAAAGAGCGTCAGCAAAGACTGGGCAATAACCTCCCGCAAGAAAAAGATGTAATTTGGATTCATGCTGCTTCTGTGGGAGAAGTTAACGCTGTGAGACCCTTTATAAATGAATTAGCTGCTGAATTTCCTCATGAGAAAATTGTAATTTCCACGCTAAGCAAAACCGGGCAAAATGTGGCAGCAAAAATATCTGAAAAAATCAAAACCTTCTTCTTCCCTATTGATAGTTATTATATCATGCGAAAAGTTTTTAGAAAGCTACAACCAAAATTAATTATTATTGTGGAAACGGAATTATGGCCAAATTTACTTTTCCAAGCAAAAAAAAAGCAAATACCGGTTGAGATCATTAACGCCAGGATATCCGACAACTCCTTCAATAAATATAACCGCAGCAAAATATTTTGGAGAAATCTAATCTCAAATATAGTGGTAAATGCCAAATCGGAAATTGATGCGGAACGATTTAGGCAAATAGGCTTTAAGAATGTAATTAATGCACATAACCTGAAATTCTGCTCAAAACTTCCCCACTTTGATATTACTGAAACACGCAAAGAGTTGGGCTTTAACGAAAATGACAATATTTTGGTTTGGGGATCTAGCCGGCCCGGAGAAGAACAGCTGTTGCAAACAATAAGAGAAAACTTAACAACTAACATTCAAAATTTGAAGTTTGTGATTGTGCCACGACATTTATCGCGAGTTGATGAGATTAAGAAAATTTTCCCTGACTGTTCGCTCTCTTCCGAAAGACAGCTTCCCGGAAAAGTGCATATAGTTGATGAAATGGGTGTTCTTACTAAATATTATGCCATAGCCAATCTGGCAATAATCGGCGGAAGTTTTTTTGATTTTGGAGGTCATAATCCTTTGGAAGCTGCTTATTATGGCATTCCAACCATTATTGGAAATTATCATCATTCCTGCCGAGATTCCGTGGAAATTTTAGCAAAACATAACGGAATAAAAATCTCAACCGAGACAGATCTTTATGATGATATTATCAAAAATTTTAAAACTGACTTTGGGAAAGAACTTGGGGAAAATGGTAGAAAAGCGATCGAGCAAAATTTGGAAAGTATGAAAATTAATATTTCCAGAACGAAGGAAATATTATCCGATTTATAATGTTTGTGAGGGCAGAAAATGAGAAAGTTAATCGTATTAATCTTTTTGGTTATTTCATTTACTCTTTCCGGAATTTCAACTTACAATACGGGGTGTAATCTTCTAAGTAGTGAATTGAATTGTGGTTTGCACTTTTGGGCTGATCATTTAATTATTAGAAATATTCAGCTTACCTCAGTTTACAGCGTTTATCCCGGATTTAGAATCTTTGGTGTTTTGCGTGCCAATAAAGAAGCAAATTTCATTATCTTTGAACAGAATGAAAAACCCATTTATAATTCCACCAAATTTTATGCCGATGAATTATTTGGAGAATATGCTTGCTATCATGAAAATCAATTTGGCAAATTTAGTGGTTCTATCAGGGTAGGACTAATGCGATATCTCCGATTTCCCTATTATAAACCATTAGATCTTTTTACTCGAGTTCCAAGTTTATCTGATATGCAAGCTCCTATTTCAACCGGATATTATGGTGAACTTATCACCCTGGATTTTACCGCGAAATATAATCTGGGAGCGCATATTAGCGTAATTAACTGGGACTTTTTATCAAATGGGAATGACGGCATTGATATAATTGAATCTTATGCTTCTTACCTTTATACTTGGAAGAATTTTGTTGGGGAAACAAGAGCCGGAATATTAAATCAAGAACTTGATCCGGTGGGACAAAGCGCTCTTGGCTATGAGCTTTATCTGGGATACGATTACAAAAGCTATAAAATAGGTATCATGTTTGAAAATATCGATGGGAAAATCCACACAGGTTTCCACCTTGGATTTGCTCCTAATCCGGTTACAAAAGCTTTGGGAAAAGTGAGATTAGATTATACTCGAGCTCATGAAGGTTTTGTGATGCAACTTCCATTATTTGATTTTGATTTGGGAAACTCTTCTGAGAAAAAGTGTGAAAATGGCAAATTAGTAGGAAAAATTTATGCTGAACAATTAACTACTTTTTGGCGAATGGGCTTGATGCGCAATAATTATGAACACATTATAAGAAAAGTTGGACGAACAAAAGGTGATGATCTGATTGTAAAAAAAATAAAGAGGCCTTGGTATCTTTCGAATGAATCGATTGTAAGCCCTTTTACTCAATTCGAAAGTGCTCTCGATCTCTTGGAATGGGATAGACAAGGATATCGACCAGGTCAATATTCAAGACCGATTATTTATGAATTCTATCAAATTGAGGAGGCAAAATGAAAGAAGCAAAATATTATTTAAAATTAGCTGATGACAAAGTACAATGCAAATTATGTCCGCATAATTGTATCATTTCGCAAAATAGTGCCGGCATTTGTAGAACTCGCAAAAATATCTCCGGTACTTTGTATGCCACAAATCATGGAGAAACTGTCTCCCTCAACATTGACCCAATCGAGAAAAAACCGTTGTATCATTTTTATCCCGGATCGAAGATTCTATCTATTGGTAGCAATAGCTGTAATTTTTCATGTGTCTTTTGTCAGAATTATGAAATTAGCCAGCAAATAGTACCAACTTCCAAAATTTCCGCCGAATCATTGATCGCGATGTGTAATGAACATAATCTCGATTCGGTAGCATTTACTTACACTGAACCTTTCACCTGGTTCGAATTTATCTTAGATACTGCCAAAATATTAAAAAATGAAAACATAAAAGTCGTTTTGGTTACAAATGGTTACATAAATGCGGAGCCGCTGGAAGAACTTCTGCCCTATATTGATGCAATGAATATAGATTTGAAAGCGTTTGATGATGACTTTTATCATCGATATTGCGGTGGGCATCTCGAGCCGGTTTTGCAAACCATAAAAATTGCTGCCCAATCGTGCCATATCGAAATTACCAATCTTATCATTCCTACTTTAAATGATGATATGAACGAAATTGCTAAACTGGTTGATTTCGTTGCTGATATAGATGAGGAAATTCCTTTGCATTTTTCAAGATATTTTCCATGCTATAAACTACATTTAGCTCCAACCCCAATCGAGATTTTACATAAAGCAAAAGAGCTAGCTAAGAAAAAGCTGCAAAATGTCTATTTGGGAAATATTCTAACCGAGCGTAATACATACTGCCCAAAGTGTGGTGAATTAGTAATTAATCGCATCTCAGGCAGCGAGAATCTTGAGAACGGATGTTGTAAGAGTTGCGGTAAAAAACTTTATGGAAGATTTAAATGAAACATAAATTTCATGAGCATAAGCTTTGGAAAATAATGAAGTTACCAGATTTTGTTTTGATCATAATCTTGTTGGCGTTAGCAGGCTTTAGTGTTTATTTTCTTAATAAATGCAAAACTGAAAAACAAGTTGAGATATACCAAGCGAATGAATTAATTTATTCCATTCCTTTAAATGAAGATAACGAGATCACTATTGGAAATAATGCAATTGTTCAGATTAAGAACAAGCGGGTGAGAATTGTTGAATCTAGCTGTAAGAATAAGCTCTGTGTAAAACAGGGCTGGAGTAATAAACTGCCAATTATTTGTGTCCCCAATAAAATAGCGATTATCATTCGTTCGAATAAAGATAAGATGATGATTACTAAGTAATTAACGGTTCGTGTTTGCGACGTTACTGAATCGGCTCCCAAAGGAATACCGTCTTGGCGGTGCTCA
>DAOWES010000016.1 GCA_030638385.1 Candidatus Cloacimonadota bacterium
AGCTCCGAACCCAAAATCTAACAAAAGCGAATAACCAAATATAGACCAAAGCAGTGCCCAAATCCCATATTCTTCTCTACTTAATCCCATAAACAAAATTCGGGTAAGAAAAACAATAACGATTATGGATAAAATCAATTTCCCATAGTTGGAGATAGTATTCACTATCATTGTTTTACGTAATCCGGTATCAGTCATCTTGTCTTCCATCCTTACTGCCTTCATCAATACTAAAATCGACAGAACGATTGTATCCGAACTCTATTTTCTCTTCTTTTCCATTGTAAATAATTCTTTCGCCATGAACCATTATGGACATTCTAGCTTCCGGTATTTCCATTTGCACTAACTCTTTCTGCACAGCTACAGCCCGTTTATGCGATAATTTGCGATTATATTCTACTGTACCTCGTTCATCCGTATGCGCATGTATAGTAAGATGAAATTGCGGATTATCATTTAAAATTTTCACAACTTCTACCAATTTAGCGATATCTTCATTAGCAACATCAAATTTATCCGTTTCAAAATAGATAGTTGGAAGAAGCAAATTGACATGTTCTTTTACAATCTTAATCACTTCCACTATTTGTATTTCCACATCTTTCTCACTCTCCACCATAATCTCCAGCACAACCTCCGGCAGCATCTCTTCTTTTTTCTTTTGCTCTTCAAACACATCATATTTCTCCTTAGCCTGATAATCCATATAGATTACCAATTTCGGAGGAATTGGTGGTATCTTGAAATAAATATTTTGCGGAAATTGATTGGGAAAGATTGGTTCAGCTTTGATATTTACAAATTTATCTTTCTCATACCAAAGTTTTGTGCAAACGGGAGTTACACCAATATACTCGTCATTTACATATATCTTTGCTTTGGTTGGCTTCGATTTTATTAAGATATGTTTACTGTTAACACCTTTGGGAATGTGAACGCAACTAACCAAAATCATTAAAAACAAATAAATTATTCTCTTCATTTCATTATATCCTTCCCGGGAACTTTTGCTCGGAAAAATTCACCTGTTCCCAGCAAATTGTACTCTTTACAACCAAAACCAATAAACACCGATTCTCCCGCTTTTAGCTCAATTTCTTGTTCTGCAATAAGCTTTGCTGAACCTTTTGTGCATAAAATAATTTCCGGACTATCTATACTATTTACCGAAAAAGATGATTTTAAATTAATCCTTGATAATTCAAATTCTGAAGCGATAGTACGATAAATATCTTCTTGAGCATTTGCTCTTATCTCAACTTTTTTTATGACTTTATTTTCGAAAACGATTATTTTTTGCAACTCGGGCAAATCGATGAATTTGGGAGTTAAGCCACCTCGCAGCACATTATCGGAATTGGCCATAATTTCTATCCCTGTCCCCTTCAAATAAGCATGCATCACACCGGCATCAAGATACAAAGCTTCACCGGGTTGCAAGCGAATTACATTTAGATACAATGGCGATAAAACGCCAATATCTCCGGGATATTCTTCATTTAATTTATAAATCCAATCAAATATCAGTTGTTCATTTTCTGAACGTGGATTATTAATTTTGCTTAAAACATCATTAACTAAAGCACTTTTTTCAAGAGTAGATAAATTCATTAGTTTGATGAACATTTTTTTAAATGTTTCTGAATTGGGTTGATGGCAAAATTCTTGGCTAATATCAGCCAAAACATTCAAATTTTCAAATCGCTCTTTAATTGCCTCTACCGGTTGGAATCCACACATAGCATCAAATTCGGTAAGCGCACAAATTAATTCCGGTTTATGATTATCATCTTTGTAACGTCTATTGAAAGCGAGCAAATTGATCTTATTTTCATTATCTTTTGCAAAGCCCATTTCGGCTTGCTTTTTATTTGGATGTACTTGAATTGAGAGCGGTTTGGCGGCCGATAATATTTTTAGTAGAAAGGGTAATCTACCTCCATATTGCACACCCATTTTTTCGCCTAAAAGCTCCCTTTTATTTGCTTCGATAAAATTTAATAGTGTTATTTCATTTTCTCTATCAATAATTGTTGATGAAGCTTTGGGATGCGCACCCATCCACATTTCTGCTTGTGGCTGGTCGGTTTGAACAGATCCTAATAAGTTTGGAATAAAATCGGTTGAACCCCAGGCATAAGGTTGGATTTTATTCTTCATTTTAAAAATATATTTCATCATCTTACCTTTTGTTTATTTATCCTACCAAGTTTCGAATTATATCTGAAAGATGTTTATCCGGAAAAATATCTATTCCAAGCATCGTTTTCATCATATACAACGCCAAGAAAAGCAAAGCCAAAACAAGCATTCCAAGCAATAAAAGGAAAAGAGCATTTACGATAATAGTTCCAACTGTCCTATAAGCGTTTGTAGGATTAACCCGCTTTGTATCACGTCTATCAATGCCAAAATTCAGGGTAAAATAGCATGGTTTGATAAACCAAAAAGTAAATCGAATATCGACAATATGATTTCCTCTTTTGGGAAGAATTCTATTTAAAAGTCGGGAAACCTCTTGGTTCTGATTATAATCAAGTGATTTTCTAATACCCGGATTCATCTTTTCGATATAGTCATCAATCATCACTTGGCGTTCTGTTTTAC
>DAOWES010000218.1 GCA_030638385.1 Candidatus Cloacimonadota bacterium
TAATGAAATTACTGATTATGTTTGCACATAAATGGCATTGTCGTAATTCCGTCAATTAATATTATTTTACGAATATTAAATAAGAAATCTCACTTAAATATATAGAAAATCAGTTCATTCTAAAAGGTTTAAAACACCAATGTCAGATAATTTTTAAAGTTCGTTTTACTCTAAATTTGAGGGGGATACGTCATTCAATGATTCGCTTAACACTAGTTGATATAGAATAAGATGAAAGAGTATTGCTAAAAAGTATTTGACAGTAAGCGCAATCCCTAAAATTTAAGAAAAAAATTAATAAATATATGTTGGAGGAAATGAATGTCAAAAGATACATCAATAAACAAACAAACTAAATTTTCATTAATCGAGCTTTTAATGCTTATTATGATTGTGGGAATTGTTTTTACTTTGGTAATTCCACTAAGAACTGATAAAGCTAACAAAAAGAAACTTAGTGAAGCTATTAAAAATGTTCAGATTATTGCTAGAGAAGACGTGAAGTTTTTTGAAAATCCTGAAAATGGATATTATGCATTTGATTTGAGTATGCTTTCTGTTGAAGATAATCTTGTGCAAACAGATGATGAATTTTTATTTGATTATAGCCTAACAGACAGTACTGTGGTTGCAACAACAAATGATAACTTTGGAAAAAAAGGTGCATCATTTATGTATTATCTTCCTAAAGGTCCTTTTCAGTTAGCTGAAAATAAAATGTCAAAATCTCTTATCGATCCAAACTGGCTTCCATAAGAAAATATAACAAATTAATTACCTTCAATTCTAATTTCGGAATTGAAGGTTTTTTTTTTAATTATGATAGAATTCTCAAATTTTTCAATTCCATTGTTATTAGGATATGCAGAATTGCATTATCACTTAAAATATCTTTATCCCAAGTATTATATAAAACAGCCGGAAATAATTGCAGATTGTCCCATTAGAGTAATTAAGAACAAAGATAATGTTCTGCCAATTTTATTGATAATCAAAGATAGCAATAAGTTTCCTATATTATTGAAATCCATTAAAGTAACTATTAAATATGCCGACAAAAAGATAGAGGAATTTTTTCCTAAAACCAAGAAAATAGAACAATCATATTATTCAGAAACAATAAAATGCAATTTGGGAATAATCGAATCTGAACAGAATCTTAAAGTAATTGTGGAGATCAATATTAGTTGCTTAGGCAAAGATTACACAATTATTAATGATAATTGTCCGGGCTTGGACAAGAAACCATTTACTTGCTATTATGCCAATGCAGCTTTGCCATATCCAAATGGGTGGTATGCCGGAGATCCCCATTGTCACACTATTTATACTGCTGACCAAGTTGAATTTGGAGCAGATATAAAATCAACTAAAACAATGGCTAAAGCTATGGGATTGAGTTGGTTTTTTGTGACTGATCATTCATATGATCTGGATGACAGCCTTAATGATTGTACAAAGAATGATATTAATTTACCAAAATGGAATATGATGAAGGCGGATTGTGTAGAAGAAGATGAACCGGATTTTCGAGTTGTGCCCGGGGAAGAGGTGTCTATCGGAAATAAAAATGGGGAAAATGTTCATCTGCTGGTTATAAATAAAAATGAGTTTATTCATGGTAGTGGTGATAGTGCCGAAATATGGTTTAAAAACAAACCTGAGCATTGCTTAAATGAGCTGAAAAATGAAACAGAAGATGAGATTTATATTGCTGCGCATCCGAATGACAAAGTTCCATTTATGCAAAAATTAACTCTTCGACGTGGAAGTTGGCATACTGAAGATTTTTCCGATAATAAAATAAGATTTATGCAGGTGATAAATAGTGCTGATATTTCTGAGATAAAAAGTTCGATAGAGTATTGGAAAAATTTGCTGATACAGAAGCATAAAATATTGATTTTAGCAGGGAATGATGCTCATGGGAATTTTAACGTGATGCGACAAATCCAGAAACCATTTACAAAATTATTTGCCTCAGATAAGCAAGTTTTTGGCAGAATGCACACTGTTTTTCATTATCGTAATAACGATCCAATTGCGGGAATAAAAAACGGTGAGATGATTGTTTCAAACGGGCCATTTATAAATTTTTGGATAAAGGCAGAAGCTAAAGAATTTCGAATTGGAGCTAATTGTAGTTCAAATTTCGCTCTCTTATTTTTTCAAGTTGCCACTGCAAAAGAATTTGGAGAAATTACCAAGCTGAGATTATTTCTTGGAAAAGAGGACGGTGAGCAAGTTATCGAAGATCCTCAAAATGAGTTGGAAATTGATCTTAAAGATATTTTATATTTACGAATGAGTATTGAAACACAAAAAAAATTCGTAGCTTTCACAAATCCGATTTTTAAAATCTAAATGATTTCTGCAAAGTAATCTGATGAGTGTTTTCCTCAAAAGGTTGCATTTGAAATTGATATATTAATCTGAAATTATACGGCATATTGTAACGTAGAGAGTAAAATTGATAAATTACCATCTTGCTATCGAGGTTCAAATCTGTATTTTTTTCGAATCGAGCTTCATAATCCAGGAACATATTTCTGGAGAGATATTTCCCTGCCTTCACAGAAAGATTATTTAGGAAATCATCATAGTTTAACGAAGAGTAATCTTGTTGAGATTCTTCATTAAGCATAAATTCTTTATCATTAATATTGATAAAATTTGAAACCACATTTTGCACTAAATTTGTCGATAGATAGAAGAAATCTAATCGGGAGATAGAACGAATCCAATTTTCCACAGGCGATATGAGTGGATCAAGCAAGGCGCTTTCTAGCCCAATTCCAACGATATGAACAACTTCATCTTGTAATAATGTTTTCTTTTGCCCTTCTGCAATTTCTTCCACACGGCGTCCATATCTCAGCAAACTTAGAATATCCATAATTCCATCATCGGGATTATCTGAAATAAGTTTAAATTGAAAATAGGAATGTAAATTATCAAAACTGCTACTATTCTCGAAAATCTCAAAAGTAATAACAGTTCCATCAGATGCCCTTTTATAGAAGTTACCGCTTATATCAATACCTTTTTTATATTCATTCATTTGAAGTTTCAGGTAGTCTGTTTGCATTTGAGTTCCAAAGATATCGGCACTACCATCTTTACAAATGAATAAAGCTTCCGATATTTTGAATTTATTATCGAGATATTTCAAGTGTAAGAAACTATCCGGATCGATTTTAAGGTTTGCCGGATAAGTAACATAGCGAACAAGTTCATCCATATCGATAACTAGGTCCAAAGTAAATGGTAGATCTTTTTTCTCTTCCGGTTGTTTCTCTTCAATCTCTTTGTAAATTGTAACTTTGCTGAAAAGTTTCATTAAATTTTCTGTATCGGGAGGAAAAATAATATCACCATTTGAAACGGCAATATTACCAAAAAACTTCATATCTTCAAATGGGCCTGATACCAGAAGGTCTTTTTCGTAACGTCCGCTAACATTGATCTTGGCAACCGAATTACTAGGCATAAATCTTGATATATGCACCAAGATTCCGGCAGAAGAAGTGTGAACTTTTAGTTTTCCTAAATTAAGCATTCCCAAAATAAAATTATTTTCATCATCATCAATTTGATTATCGATGTAGAGTTTTCCTTCTCCCATTTTGAATTGGAATTTATCGATATCCAACAGGTTATCGGCAATATTTAGCTCAATTATAATTTTATCAACCGGTTTAATCTGATTTGTCAGATTAAATTTTGCTTTATTTATACTTAAATTTCCGCTTTTAATCGAAAGGCCATTTTCGCCCATTCCGGCTAGAATATTTATGGTAGATTTGCTTTTCCCTGCTTGAATAAATTTTAGCTCTTTTCCCAAAATTTTAAATAGGTCACCCTCAAAATTTAATGAAAAATAATTTGAATTCGGTGTTGAGATGTTGGTAAAGAAATTATAATCAAGTTTACCGACGCCATTAATTTCAAATAGATTTTTTTGATTTATAAATAGTTTCTGAATATCCAGAAAGCTAGCATGCTGAGTTGCTTTAAGTTGAAGGCTATCAATTTTAATTTGTGATATTTTAAGGTTATTGGAATTTAAATCAATATCCAGTTGGTTTTTTTGGGAATTTTTTTCATACGCTAAATCAGCAAAAATATTACCTTTAATAATTGAATTTGGTAAGAGATTAGCAAAATCCAAACTATCAATTTTACCGGTAGCTTGCACCATTAATTCGGGAATGATATTAACTATGCCGTTGATATCAACAAGCTTAGAATTTTTATGTTTCACACTTAGATTATTGATATTAACTTGTTGAAGATTGCCATCAAAATCGAGATCAGCGTGAAGTTTTTCCATCTCACCATAAGAAAATCTATCTAATGAAGCTTCACCTTTGAGCAGATCATTTAAGGCTGAATTGTAGGTGATATCAAAATTAAGAATTCCATGAATCTGATTTGCCAAATATGATTTCATAACATATTTGAGATAATTTTTGATCTTGATATTTGAGGCGTTGATATTTATTTCATAATCAAGTTTTTCATCTTTTTTTATCCAAGAATTTATGAAAATCTCATCGTTGATAATAAATTTATCGGTTTTAATATTATCTAAAGATCCACTTGCTGCAAGGTCGATAGAGATAGGTTCGTAATTGAATTTTGTATTATTTGTTTTCAATGAGAAATTAGATTTTTTATTGGCAAAATCTATATTTACTTCGGTATCTATTTTTCCATCTAATTTTCCAAAATGTTGATCATAGATTCTCATGGAAGAGCTGAGGTCAATTTTTTGATTATGGGTGTTTGCTTCAATATTTCCGGAGAGAAGAGGTAGATCGAAGCTGTTGAAATATTCATTTAAATCAAATCTATTAAACTTCAAAAGTGCAGTTGCTTCTTTGGTTTTGAGATTTCCGTGAGATAAAAGATAGATGTTTTTTCCGGTATGAGTTAATTCCAACTTTACATCTTCTTTATCTAATATTGCAGAAAGAGTAAGTTTATCCAATCTGAAATTCGGATTAGAAACTGTTAAATTAGCTAATTTTAAAGATGAAAATAGTTTGTTTTTGTAGAAAATCTGAGCAGAAAGATCACCAACAGCTGAAGTGGTGCCGGCATGATAAGAAAAACCGGGGGAATTTACCTGAAGATCTAATCCTTTTTTATAATCATATTCTCCAAATCCGGTAATTTTGTTTTATGTCTTTCGACTTTGCCCGAATCCAATATATCAGACATATCTTGCTTATAGCCGGAGATAGCTTTTGAATTTACTTTTATATTAACGTCAGGACTATTTATTTTTCCCGTTATATCGACAGAAGCGTTGATATTTCCGGAAAATTTGGGTAGATATTTAGATATAGCTATTTCATTTGTTAGTAAATTTGCATCTATTGAACGATTTGAATTAAAAGGTTTTGCAATTTCCGCATAAAGCTCGATATTATTTCCATCTAAAATAATGTCAGAATTAATGGTAGCTTTGCTTAAATTACCATTAATCTCAATATCATTTGTGGTGGCTATTTTGGCAAATTTTTCAATAATGAAGCTCGATAAATTGCCGGAATATGATAAGCTTTCTGCATCGGAATAATCGGCTTTAATATCTATTTTTGTGTAAAGAGTATCAAGTGAGGTAATCTGGAATTTATCCGGGGAAAAGTTTTCCAGAGCTAGATGAGCATTTAGGATAGCGCCATCATCAAGGGTAGCAGATGCCGAAAGTAAAGATTCTGATGAATTTGCCGTGAGTTTAAGATTAGATGTTTTGGTATTAACCACCGCCACACTCAAGTCTGTCCATTTGTGTTGCAGTTGCACCACGTTGTGAGAAAATTTCAATTCAAGCTGACCTTTTTCAAGTGAGAGCTTTTGGAAGAAATTTTCTATTTCCGGTAGCGTGAATTTGCTCTTCTCTTTCTTAGGTTTTTGGGGTGCGGGAATATTAATTTTAACTGAAGGTTTTAAAATCGTAATCTGTTCGATCGCCCGTAAGTTTTTGAATTTGGAAAAGATAAGCTTAGCAAGATTAAATTCAATATAGATTTGCTTAATCTCAATATCATAAATATTCTCATTACTTTTAATGGAGAAATCGGAGACATTTGCTTGTTTGTCGTTAAAAGTGAAAAAACCAATGTTAACATCTGCATTAAATTTTTGGGAGAGTGTTGCGCAAATACGTGACTTAATTAATTGATCGACTTTAGTAATTCTTGTAAGAATAATGTAAGAGATATTTATAAAGAA
>DAOWES010000289.1 GCA_030638385.1 Candidatus Cloacimonadota bacterium
ATGGAAATACCTGAAATTAATTCCGGCGATGTGGAAGTGAAAAAAATTGTTCGCGAACCGGGAGTGAGAAGCAAAGTGGCTGTGGTTTCCAATACAACCGGTGTTGATGCTACCGCTTGTTGCTTAGGACCAAAAGGTATGAGAATAGAGCAGGTGCGTAAAGAGATCAATGGTGAATTGGTTGATATTGTGCAGTGGGATGATTCTCCGGAACAGCTTATCGCAAATGCTATCGGACCGGATTTAGTGGAAAAAGTATATTTGGCAGAGCGTGGTAAATTTGCGCGTATCATCGTGAATAAGAATAACAAGAATCTGGCGATTGGCAAACAAGGTAAAAATGTTAAATTAGCAGCGAAATTAACTGACTATAAATTGGATATTTTTACTCAAGAAGAGTTCGAAGATAAGATTGCTGAAGAACGTCGTATTACAAGTCATATTAGTGACCTTGATGGTGTTTCTGCTCATCTTTGTGATATTCTTAAAGAACATGGCTATACTTCTGTACAAGATATTTTTGACGCATCTGTGGAAGAATTGACCAATATGGAAGGAATGGGAACAAAAACAGCTGAGAAAATTAAAGAATCAGCAATTTATTTCTAAGGAATTTAATGCCGAATAAAGCATCAAAAGCTGATCACATTGCCCTTAGGTCTTGTGTGGTATGCAGAAAACAACAACCACAATCAGAGCTATTGGCATTCAAGCTTAAAGATAATAAAGTTGTTTTTGATTTTAAACGGCAATTATCAGGTCGAGGCTATTATGTTTGTGACGATAATAAATGTATAAATAGGATGGATAAATGGCACAAGAGATGGCGCAAGAAGAGAAAGTAGAGTTAGAAAAGATAAGTTCTCTTTTGCATTTAGCCAGAAGAGCCGGAAAGTTGATATTAGGCACTGCTGCCAGTGAGCAATCATTAAAGCGGAAAAAAGCCAAATTGTGCATATTAGCAGAAGATATTAGCGAAAGAACAAAAAGAAATATAATTCGTATCAGTGGTGATGTCCCAATTTTTATTTGCGCAACAAAGGCAAAGCTTGGAGCAGAATTTAATAGAAATGAACTTGGAATAATAATTGTTGAGGACGGTAATTTTGCCCACGGAATTATGCGTCGATTGAAGTGATAGGGAGGTATTGTGGCAAAAAAAAGAGTACATGAATTAGCAAAGGAATTTAAAATTTCTACTGCAGCATTAAAACAACATTTGGCCGATATGGGGATTGTGGTGAAAAGTCACATGAGTCCTGTCGAAGATGATGTTGTAGAAAAAATACGTCAGAAATTCAACCAGGTTGGAGATCAGGTAAAGAAGCGTCAGCAAGATATTAAGAAACTTCATGCACAAGTTGAAAAGCATTCACTTGAAAAGAAGAAGATTTCAGAACAACAGAATAGAGAGAAAGTGGTCGCTTCCCAAAAACCAAAACCCAAAAAGGATGTTCCGGTATTTGTAGAGAAAGAGATTAAGAAATCTAAGCCTAGAAGTTCTTATCAGGAAGGAACAAAACCTACTAATAGAACACAACCTACTAATAGAACGCAGCCTCCGAGAAAAGAGTTTAAGAAAGAGATTCCAAAAGATAATGCTCGTAAATCTGAAAGATTTGTTAAACCAAATAAACCTACTCAGACTCAAAATAAACCTACTCAGGCTCAAGCTTCGACAGATAAGAAATTTTCTACTTATGATAAGAAGAAATTTACCGAAAAAGTTTATGAAGAGAAAGATAAGCACATTAAAGCTAAACAGAAAAAACTCGTTAAAAGTAAGAAAAAGTTCAATCCTTCTGAACTTCAAACTGCTGAGATTTCTAAAAATATCAACAAAGCTCTGACTAAGAAGGGTAAGAAAAAGAAGTATAGAAAAGATTCTCAAAAGGTTGCTCTAGATAGTCAAATTGTTGTAAGTGAATTTACAAGTGTTAGTGAATTGGCAAAACTCATGGGAATTAGTGCTAGTGAAATTATCACAAAATTCTTCATGATGGGGCAGATGGTTACTATTAACCAACGTCTTGATAAAGATTCTTTAGAGATGATTTGTGCTGAATTTGAATTTGATGTTGAATTCCAAGAAGAGTATGGAAAAGAGATTTTGGAAGAAACTGAATTGAAGAAGTCAGATGTTGAAGAAGTTGAACGTCCGCCGATTGTTACTATCATGGGTCATGTGGATCATGGTAAAACAGCTATCCTGGACAGAATCCGCCAAACGAATGTTGTGGCCGGCGAATCCGGTGGAATTACACAGCATATTGGTGCGTATCAAATTACATATAATGAAAAAAAAATAACTTTCTTAGATACTCCGGGTCACGAAGCTTTCGCAGCAATGCGTGCTCGAGGAGCCAATATTACAGATATCGCGGTAATCGTGGTAGCTGCTAATGAGAGTGTGAAAAAACAAACAGTTGAAGCTATTGATCATGCTAAAGCTGCTAATGTGCAATTAATTGTTGCCATTAATAAAGTTGACCTTCCGGAAGCAAATGTAGATCGCACTATCAATGATTTGATGTCACATGGTTTATATTTGGAAAATTATGGTGGCGATGTACTTTGGTGTAAAACATCGGCTATGACCGGTGAAGGTATTAATGAACTCTTAGATACAATTTTATTATCTTCCGAAATTATGGAACTTTCTGCGCCATTAGAAACTTATGGTCGTGGTATTGTAATTGAGTCACAAAAAGATGCACGTAAAGGTGTGATGGTGACTGTATTATTGCAAGAAGGTAGATTGAAAAAGGGCGATAACATCGTTTGCGGTGCAAATTATGGTCGTGTTCGTAAATTGGAAAACGAGCGTGAAATTGAGATTGATAACATTGAATCTTCTGATGTTGCTGTGATTTATGGTATCTCGGGAGTTCCCAAAGCGGGTGATATTCTTAACCAAGTGGAAGATGAAAGAACTGCCCGTCAGATTAGTTCTGAACGTTTGAATATCAGAAAAGAGCGAGAAAAATATCAGGCGAAAACAAACCTTGAAAACTTGTTCCAACGTATTAAAGAAGATAAAATGTCGGAAGTGAAATTAATTGTGAAAGGAGACACAGATGGTTCTGTGGGTGCTCTTTGCGATTCTTTCCAAAAACTTTCTACGGAAGAAGTAGCGGTTAACATTATCAGAAGCAGTGTAGGTGGAATTAATGAAGCGGATGTGAACTTGGCTTCTGCTTCTGACGCACTTATCATTGGTTTCCATGTACGTGCAAATAATCCGGCTAAAAAACTTGCCGAAGATGAAAATGTAGAGATTAAGGTTTACCAGATTATTTACGAAGCAATTGAAGACATCCAAAATGCGATGTCCGGATTATTGGAACCGGAAGATAGAGAAGTATACCTGGGAACTGCTGAAATTCTAAAAGTATTTAAGATTAAGAAACTTGGTCAGATTGCCGGTGTAAGAGTTGTGAAGGGTAAAATCACAAACAGCGGAAAGGTAAGAATTTATCGAAATGATATTCTTATTCATGAAGGAAACTTATCTTCCTTGAAACACTATTCAGAAGAAGTGAAAGAGGTTAAGGCTGGTTCCGAAGGTGGTATTGGAGTAGAAAATTATAATGATCTGAAAGAAGGCGATGTTATTGAAAATTATATCATCGAGCAAGTTGCCAGAACATTGTAAAAAATATATGTGTGTTTAAAAATGGGCGGTAACAAATTTTGTTATCGCCGTTTTATTCTTTTGGAAAAAGGAAAATTATTATGGCAAGAATTAGAATACAAAGATTAGAAAAAGAACTCACCAAGTTGATTTCAAATACAATACTATATAAGTTACGCGATAAAAATATTCAATCTGTTACTATCACATCAGTGAAATTAACAAATGATATGTCGCTGGCAAGAGTATATTTTACTCACTTGGGAGTTGAATCGGATAAGAAAGTAATTACGTCTCTTACCAGGAGCTCCGGTTTTATTAAAAAACAGATAGCCGATGCAAAACTGATGCGACGTATTCCGGAATTGATATTTGCTTATGATGAAATTGCCGATAACGCAAGGCAGATCGAAGATATCTTAAACAAAATTAGGGCTGAAAAGGATACAGAAGATGCCGATGATTAATTATTCTCAGCTCCGTAAAGAGCTGGATGAAGTGGTAAAGGGAACAGGAACAATTGGATTATTGACTCACAAAAATCCGGACGGTGATGGCTTAGCTGCCATTTTGGCGTTACAGGAAATATTCAAATCGATGGGTCGAAAAGCAGATATTGTGCTTGAATATCCGGCTCCTGATGTTTATGATTTTCTGGATGCAAAAAAACGGACTAAAGTATTTTCCGAGCATCTCTATTATAAAAATTTGATCATCCTTGATTGTCATGAAGAGGAGAGAATTCGCTCTTGTGTACCTCTTCTTCCCACAGCCTCAAAAATTATTGCCATTGATCATCATATGAAATCACAACTTATTGATGATTGCGCTACTTACATTGATACAGAGATGGTTTCCGCCGGTGCGATTATTTTTAATCTATATGAAAAAGAGATCTCTGAGTTGGATGAGAAATCTGCCTATTATGTTGCTACAGCTATCTATAACACTATTCTTAATGATACAGATAATTTTCTTAATACTAATGTTGATACCGAAACTTTTCGTATCTGCTCTGAATTGATGAAATATAATATCAAACCCGGTTGGATAACTGAAACATTTTTACTCAATAAATCTGCTGCGAATATGAGATTTATCGGTGAAGTACTCTCTACTATAGATACTTATGACGATGATAAAATCTTATTTATGCATTTTACTCGTGAAATGTTACATAGGCACGGATTGGGAAATGAGGCAACTTCGAAATTGATTCGTTGGGTAAAAGGCATTAAGGATATGAAAGTTGCGGTAAATTTCCAAGAGGTTAATGAAAATCGTTATCGTCTTAGCTTGCGTTCAAACTATATTGATGTGAATAAAATTTGTGTTAAATATGGTGGTGGTGGTCACAAGAAAGCTTCCGGTTGTGAAATTAGGGGAACGTTGAGAGAGCAAAAAAAATTAATGCTGACTGAAATTCGCCAGCAAATAGATTTGTTGAACTAATGAACGAAAGTGGAATAATTCTTATTGATAAACCGGTAGGGATTAGCTCATTCGGTGTTGTGCATCGTTTGCGTAAAATTACCGGTATCAAAAAAATAGGTCACACCGGCACCTTAGATCCTTTTGCCAGCGGTTTGCTTCCGGTCTGCATTGGTCGAGCTACTCGTTTGGTAGATTTCATCATAACTTCCGATAAGGAATATTTGGCAGAAATGCAGCTGGGGATAAAAACAGATACAGCCGACATTACCGGCGAAATTATCCAAGAACAAGAGATTCCTCAAATATCGGATAGTGAAATAGCGGAAAAAGCTAAAGAGATTTTGACAATAACAGAGCAAATTCCACCCAAATATTCGGCTATCAAAATAAATGGTAAACGTGCTTATAAATTGGCAAGAGAGAATGAAGATTTCCAGATGAAATCGCGTCCGATAAAGATTCATTCTTTTGAAATTATTGAGATCGATCTTCCTAAAATTGTCTATCGTGCCAAGGTTAGCAAAGGAACATATATTAGAACACTTTCCGAAACTTTTGCCGAAAAACTTAATTGCATTGCCACAACCACAAATTTACGACGCAT
Source organism: Candidatus Cloacimonadota bacterium (assembly GCA_030638385.1). Taxonomy (GTDB): domain Bacteria; phylum Cloacimonadota; class Cloacimonadia; order Cloacimonadales; family TCS61; genus DAOWES01. The sequence goes on from DAOWES010000289.1 coordinate 5,673, forward strand.
CTCATCCGGCGAGATTGATATTTCGAAAGCGGTGAAACTTGATGATCTTACTAATGAAAATTGGCAAAATCATTTGATAGATATTGCGCCAATATTTCCCGATTATCCCAAAATAGAATTAGATGCTAAAAATTTGGAAAATTTTAAAAATGGGCGCAGATTTTATGTTGATTTTGAAGATTCTGAGCGAGTGCTTGTTTTAAATGAAAAGCAAGTTTGCCAAGGATTTGCGCAAATTGAAAATGGAAAATTCCAACCAAAAATTGTATTAATATAAATAAAATGACATATCTAAAAGATCAAAAACATAAATTTTCATATCCGGTACTAACTATGGGAACTTTTGATGGCTTGCATAAAGGACATCAAAAATTATTGGCAGAGCTAAAAAAACGGGCTGAACTTTCTCATGGTGAAGCTGTGGTAGTAACCTATTATCATCACCCTTTAGAAACCATTCATCGTAAAACATTTCCTTACCTGCTTACC
>DAOWES010000265.1 GCA_030638385.1 Candidatus Cloacimonadota bacterium
AACTTGTTTTCGTTGGTGGAGTTGCATATAATCCTGCCATAAAAAAAATATTACAGAAAGAGTGCGGCATGCAGATTCTCACTCCCGACAATCCCCAGATCATTGGAGCCATGGGATGTGTGTTACACGCCCAAAAACAATAAAAAACACTCCACCTCCCCAAAGCCCAGAGGGGTTCAATATGATTAACTGTAGGTGCAAACCTACAGACATAGGCGCAGCCCTACAGAAAAAAAACCGCGAAACTCAACCCCAGAGGGGTGCAACATGGATAACTGTAGGCGCAAGCCTACAGAGGTAGGTGCAAGCCCACAAACATAGCTACAAACCCACAGATCTAACACCCGCCCCAAAGTGCTTCAACATAAAACTATATCATCTTACTTCTTTACATTTTAAAGCTGAAATTTTATTCGTACTCGTGATAATAATTTCGGGAGTTAATATATGTCAGATCAATTATCGATATTCGAGAGTATGGTAAAACCCACAAATGTTCCGCTGGCAGAGAAAATTCGTCCGCAGACGATCGAGGAGATTATTGGCCAGCAGAAGCTTTTGGCTAAGGGAACACTCCTACATTCGATGATTTCAAATGATAATTATAACTCATTTATCTTATGGGGTCCTCCGGGAACAGGCAAAACAACAATTGCCAGAATAATTCAAGGAAACACCCAAGGTAGATTTGTTTCATTTAGTGCTGTTTTATCAGGTATTAAGGAAGTTAAAGCAGTAATGCAAGAGGCTCAATATACACTGAAAGAGCAGAATAAAAGTACAATTTTGTTTATTGATGAAATTCATCGATTTAACAAAGCGCAGCAAGATGCTTTTCTGCCCTATATCGAATCGGGAGCAGTTATACTTATTGGAGCCACAACCGAAAATCCCTCATTTGAAATAATTCCTGCTTTATTATCTCGTTGTGGTGTATTTGTGCTTGAACAACTTTGTGACGAAGATATTCACCAAATAATTCATCGTGGCATAGATAAGTTAGAAAAAAAATTGGAATTCACTCCCCAAAGTATTAATTTTTTAGCAATGCAAAGTAGTGGAGATGGTCGCAAAGCATTAAATAATCTACAAAATATCGCAGATAATTTTCCTAAAGAAGCAAAGATAAACCTGGAAACAGTCAGCCAGATTCTTACCAAAAAAGCGATGTTTTATGATAAAGATAGAGAAGAGCACTACAATGTAATTTCCGCATTACATAAGTCATTAAGAGGCTCAGACCCACAAGCCGGGCTCTATTGGTTGGCAAGGATGCTGGAAGCGGGAGAAGACCCGATGTATATTGTAAGGCGCTTGGTTAGATTTGCTACCGAAGACATTGGCTTGGCTGATCCCAATGCGGTGGTACAGGCTATTGCCATCAAAGATACTTGCAAGTTTTTGGGAATGCCGGAAGCCAATACTGCTTTAGCGCAGTTGGTGGTATATTTAGCTACTGCACCCAAAAGTAATTCTTCCTATTTTGCCTATAAAAAAGCTGCCGTAGATGCTAGAAATTCAAGCCATTTAGGAGTTCCGCTTCACATTCGCAATGCTCCCACCAAATTAATGGAAGATCTGAATTACAATAAAGGCTATCAATATGATCATGATAGCGAAAACAACTATATTTATCAGGATTATTTTCCACATCTTATGGGAGAACAGAAATATTATGAACCTTCAAAATTTGGTTTTGAAAAGGATATAAAAAAGCGACTCGATTGGTGGAAAAATTTGCGCACAAAACAAGAGCAGGAAAAGAAATAACATCTCCTACTCAGCAAAGATGCAGAATAAAGAATAGAAAATTTAAGGATTAAGTTATGAAAAAATTTATATTAATAACATTATTACTGGCAGTTGCTTTGATAGCAAATAGCGAAGAATACAAAAAACCGGCAGATTACTTAACAAAAATATTTGATACCCCCAACTCGCCCACTCTAGTTTTTGCGAAACTTAGCAATTTAGCAGTGGAAATTAATTATCAGAGATATCAAACATTAGAGCAATTAGCTGAGCCAAGTATAAAATTGGCAGGAATAGAACTTTCTACCAGATTAAACAGCGAGACTGATAAATATCCCATTAAGATGATCACTTTTTTTGACATCGAAACCCAAACCAGAAGAAAGGTTGAACTACCGAATTCTATCAAAATAAGAGACTTCCGGTTCAATGGAGATTACTCCAAACTCGCGGCAACCCATGAAACAGAAAACGGCATCAAATTGCTTATCATTGATGTGCAAACCGGGAATATCAAATATCTTGATAATGTCCTCATCAATGATGTATTTGGAAATAGCTCTGTTGCTTGGCTAGACGATAACAAAACTCTTTTAGTAAAAACCATTCCGGCCAGAAAAAAACTTGAGATTAAAAGCAATATCCCCAAATCACCAATTATTGAATCTACTGCCGGCAAAAAAAGCACACTAAGAACATACCAAAATTTATTGAAAAACTCTCAAGATGAAAAATTGTTCGATTATTATTTCACTTCTCAACTCGCCTTGATTAATAGCAAAAATGGAAAACTGAAAAAGATAGGTGAGCCCGCAATTTACAAACATGTAGCAGCTTCTCCAAACAACAAATATTTGTTAATTTCCAAGATAAATAAGCCATATTCATATCAGGTTCCTCATTACTATTTCCCCCAAACATATTTGGTGATGAACATGAAAGGAAAGCTGGTAAAAGAACTTTCCAAGCAACCTCTGCAAGATCTTATTCCTATTGGTGGAATAAGAGTTGAACCTCGCAGTTATCAATGGCAACCGTTACAACCGGCATCAATTGTTTGGACCGAAGCTTTAGATGGTGGAGATCCTAAAAACAAGGTGGATAATCGCGATAAAATCATGCGATTATCAGCACCATTTACTAGCGAAGCGGAAGAACTTTTCCGCACCAAAAATCGCTTTGCCGGTATTCAATGGTCTGCAATCAAAGATGAGCTTATCTATTATGAATATAATCGTGATAAACTATGGCTTTATACTTACCTTTTCAATATTGAAGATAAAAAGGCAGAATTACTTTTTGAAAGAAGCAATAATGATAATTACAACGACCCCGGGGATTTGGTGACAGAGAAGACAGAAAAGGGCTTTAATGTTTTTATAAAAAAGAAAAATAAGATCTATTTAACTAATAATAAAGGTGCTTCAAAAGAAGGTAATTATCCCTTTTTAGCAGAATTTGATTTGCAAACAAAAGAGCAAAAGATCTTGTTCCAATGCCAAGAAGGATATTATGAAACTATTAGAACCTTCATAAACAAAGATCTTTCTAAAATTGTTATTAAAAGTGAAAATACTGAAACTTGGCCAAATTATTACATTGTAGATCTTAACACAAATAATCGAGAGCAAATCACACATTATCAAAACCCATATCCGGAAATTGCCAACCTCTCCAGTGAACTAATTTACTATACTCGAGAAGATAGCGTACTACTTTCCGGAAAATTATATCTTCCGCCAAATTATAAAAAAGGTGAGCGACTTCCACTAATACTACATGCTTATCCACAGGAATATATAGATGCTTCAACTGCCGGGCAAGTATCCGAAACAGCAAATTCATATCCGAAATTCTCAAACACTTCCAATAAATACTTAGCGCTAGAAGGTTATGCAGTTCTGGAAAATGCCTCTATTCCAATTATCGGAGATCCCGAAACAGTTAATGATACTTTTATCAAACAATTAAATAGTAGCGTGAAAGCAGCCATAGATTATTTGGCTGAAAAAGAGATAATCGACCCTGAACGAGTTGGCTGCATTGGCCATAGCTATGGTGCATTTATGGTAGCAAATATATTGGCAAATTCGGATCTTTGCGCCGTGGGTGTTGCCAAAAGCGGAGCATACAACCGCACACTTACCCCTTTTGGCTTTCAAAGTGAACGTCGTACTTTCTGGGAAGCAAAAGAGTTCTACCTACAGGTTTCGCCATTTATGTCCGCAGATAAAATTAATGAACCTCTCCTACTCATTCATGGTGAAAACGATCCAAATCCGGGAACTTTCCCAATTCAAAGTAAAAGATTATACCACGCCCTAAAGGGTAATGGCGGAATTTCCCGATTGGTAATATTACCGTTGGAAGGCCATGGCTATTATGCTCGAAAAAGTAATCTTCATGTATTAACAGAGATTATTGAGTGGTTTGATAAATATCTAAAAAAGTGAGCCGACATGACTAATAAAACAAAAGCTGTTATTTTTATGCTGATCTCGGCAACTGCCTTTGCCATTACTCAAGCATTTGTGAAATTATCGGGAGATTTACCCGTATTTGAAAAAGTGTTCTTTCGAAATATTGTTTCGCTAGTAATTGCTTTTATTACCTGCCAAAAAAAGGGCAGCAGCTTATTCGGCGATAAACCAAACCGCTCCTTCTTGCTCTCTCGATCATTAATCGGAGCAATTGGCATGGTTTTATATTTCTTCTCCATATCAAACCTGATCTTGGCAGATGCTGCCATGCTAAATAAATTATCCCCCTTCTTTGTAACAATCTTTGCCGTGATATTTCTCAAAGAAAAACTCTCGCGCATCCAAATACCTGCTCTCATCGTAATCTTTTTGGCAGCAATGTTGATTGTTAAACCACGATTTGATTTCTCCATTATGCCTGCAATTGCCGGTTTTGGCTCTGCTATCTTCGCCGGTGCCGCTTACACATTAGTAAGATTTTTAGGAAACAAAGAGAAACCGGAAACGATTATTTTCTTCTTCTCTTTAGTTACTTCGATCTTAATGCTCATACCACTTTATGGTAAATTTATCATGCCAAATCCCAAACAATTAATTTTTCTACTTGGAACCGGAATATTTGCGGCGATAGGTCAGTTTGGGCTTACATATTCATATCGTTTGGCTCCGGCAACCGAGGTGGCTGTCTATAATTATTCCAGCATTGTTGTTGCCGCGATAATCGGATTTTCTTTGTGGCATGAAGTACCGGATTTATTAAGTGCAATTGGTGGAATCTTGATAATCATTACCAGTATATTACTTTTCTTACACAATAAAACTAAGAGATATAAAGTTGATACAAACAGGAAATTAAGCAACTCTTTGCGGGCTTGAGCAGACTACCCATTAGGTGATACTGAGAATTAGTCGCAAAATAAACTTGACGCATTTTCTCACACCGGGAAAAAGATTCTTGAAAACATATTTGAAAAGGAGAATGAAATGAATCAAGAGCAAAAAATCTTTAAAGAATTTCTGCAGAAAAAAGGTTTGAAATTAACCAAACCACGCCAGATTATTTTAGAAGAAGTATTTCTTACGCACAAACATTTCAATGTTGATCAGCTTTATGACCAGATTAAGATAAAATATTCAAATGTATCTCGTGCAACAATATACAGAACCATGCCCCTTTTGATAGAGGCAAGCTTAATAAAAAATGCTCTTCGTTGTGAAGCGAAAGATCATTATGAACATATTTACGGGCATGAAAGACATCTTCACCTTATTTGTAATAAATGTGGGACAATCATCGAAGCAGAAATTAGCGATATGGAACAACTTTTAAATCAAATCGCCGAGACAAAAAAATTTCATATAGAAGACTACAATGTAGGTGCTCGTGGAGTTTGTGTAAATTGTCTTAAAGATGGAACTAATTCCAATGAATAATCCATTTATTAAATTTCTTCATAGAAAGCGCAAAAACAAAATGCAAAGCCATAGTATGTTTCATTCCAATAGAACAACTTGTCACGACTTGGAAATTGGTGAAACTGCCAAAATCATCAAACTTCATGGTGGACATCATTTTGTACATAAGGCCGAATCTTTGGGGATTCGGGAAGGAATTGATATCAAGCTAATATCTGCGCAAATAATGCAAGGGCCACTTACACTTCAAGCCGGACACACCAAAATTGCCATTGGCTATGGAATGGCTTTTAAAATTGAGGTTGAAAAAAACAAATGAAAAAAATATTATTAGTTGGAAATCCCAATGT
>DAOWES010000143.1 GCA_030638385.1 Candidatus Cloacimonadota bacterium
CGATAATTTTAAGATTATTACAGATAAAGATGAGTATGAAGCAAAATACATAATATTAGCTACAGGTTCAAAACCCAAAGAATTACCTTTTATGAAATTTGATGGTGACAAAATTATGTCATCTCGCGATATTTTAAGTATGAAAGAATTGCCTGAAAGTTTAGTTGTAGTTGGCGGTGGTGTAATTGGTTGCGAATTTGCTACCATCTACAATCAGCTGGGAGTAGATGTTCAGATTGTTGAATTTTTACCAAATTTAGTTAGCATGGAAGATTTGGAAATTTCTAAGAAATTGGCTTCCAAGCTAAAACGAAACAAGATTAAACTGCATTTGAAAAAAGGTGTGGAATCTTATGAAGAAGTTGATGGTAAGATAAAATTAAATCTTTCAAAAGGCAAAGATGTTATTGCTGACAAGGTTTTGGTGAGTGTGGGAAGAGCTCCGGTTTGTGATATTGAATTTGATGGTTTTGAACCGGAATTCGACAGAGATTTTATAAAGATTGATGATGAGATGAAAACAAATTGCCAAAATGTATTTGCAATAGGAGATGTTACCGGGAAGTTGATGTTGGCTCATACAGCTAGCAAGCAAGGGTTAATTGTTGCAGATATTATCAGTAATGAGCTTAAGGGCACAAATTTTGATATTATCAATTTGGATTACAAGAAAATACCTGCCTGTACTTTCACAAATCCGGAAATCGGTAGTGTGGGGTATACTGAAGCAGAAGCAAAAGAAAAATTTGGTGAAATTGAAGTCGGAAAATTTCCTTTTACAGCAAATGGAAACGCAATGGGCAAGGGTGAAACTTTCGGCTTAGTAAAGGTTGTGGTAAATGCCAAAGATCATAAAATTTTGGGTGTTCATATCATTGGCTTGCAAGCGACAGAGTTAATTGCACAAGCAGCTGCAATGATAGGGCTTGATGCAACAATTGACGATGTAAAAAAAATAGTATTTGCACATCCTACATTATCGGAAGCTGTGATGGAAGCTATTGAAGATGTAGAAAATTTAGCAGTGCACATTGTATAAGAGAGAATAATGACTACATTGAGAAAACCTGAATGGTTGAAATCGAATAAACGTGGTTCAAGACGAACTAATGAACTAACAAAATATTTGCGTGAATATGATTTGGCCACAGTTTGTGAAGATGCAAAATGCCCCAATCGAGGTGAATGCTTTGATCAGGGAACTGCCACTTTTATGATTTTGGGTGAAACTTGTACTCGGAATTGTAGATTTTGTGCAGTAGATAAGACGCAAGATAAGCTTGCCGCACCGGATCCCAAAGAAGCTGTGCAAATTGCAAAACTTTCCGCAAAACTAAATTTAAAACATATTGTGGTAACAACTGTTACACGTGATGATTTACCCGATGGTGGTGCTGATCAATTTATAAAAGTAATAGAAGAAATAAGAAAGTATTGTAAGGATGATGTTTCAATTGAATTATTAATTTCGGATTTAAAAGGCGATCTGGAGCAAGTTGCAAAAATTGTTCGAGCTGCTCCGGATGTGTTAAATCATAATGTCGAGACTGTGAAAAGATTATATCCGGAGGTAAGGCCAATGGCAAATCTTGAGCAGTCACTTAAGGTGCTTCGTAAAGCCAAAGAAGTAGATTCCAAAATAATTACCAAAAGTGGATTTATGGTTGGCTTGGGAGAGACAAAGAATGAGGTTATTTCTCTGATGAAAAAACTTCGAGAAGTAGATGTGGATATTGTGACCATTGGCCAATATATGCAACCATCTGCATCACATTATCCGGTTATGGAATATGTGCATCCCGATGTTTTTACCTATTATAAGCAAGAAGGTGAGAAGATGGGATTTTCCATTGTGGAGTCTGCGCCACTTGTTCGAAGTTCATATCATGCAGAGAAGGCAAGAGAAATTATAGGAAAAAGGAGATAATTATGCAAATTACAATCACTGCACGCCATTTTCACTTAACAGATGCGATTAGAGACCATGTTGAAAGTGGAATGGAAAGAATCGAAAGATATTTCGATAATATAATCAATGTTCAAGTTGTACTAAAACTTGAAAAGGATCGTAATTACGCTGAGATAGTATTGCATGTTCCAAAGAACGATTTTAAGACCGAAGCAGTTGAGAGTAATATGTACCTCGCTATTGATAATGCAATCGATAAAATGGAGGTGCAGGTTAAGAAACTTAAAGGTAAATGGTCAGATCATAAAAGAAAAAGTTTGAAAGAAAGCTCTCAATTTGTTTATGCAAATCTTATTAAGGAAGGAGAGGTAACTCAAAGAGTTTCTACCAAGAGAATTTTTGCAGAAACATATAGTGTTGGTGAAGCTATTAGGCAGTTTAATGCTACTTCCGATCCATATCTCATCTTTAGGAATATGGAAACTGATAGGATTAACGTTTTGGTGAAAAAAGATGAACAGCATTTTAAGCTTTTAGAACCATAAGCCGATAACTTTATGCGGGTTTGGATGGGCAGGCCCGCATTTTATTTTTTATAGAAATTGTTAGGAAGGAAGGATACGATAATATGAATATTAAATTGAAAGACTTATTGCAGATGAAAGCGAAGGAACTATCCTTAACTCCCATTACTAAACCGGTAACATTAAATAATGAGATCTCAAGTAAATATATCAGTCGTCCTGGTTTAGCGCTTGCCGGATTCTTTGAAAGATTTGCTTACAAACGTGTTCAAATTCTTGGAGAAACTGAAATTAGTTATATGCAGTCGATGAAAGATGAAGATTTGTATGATCGTCTGAAAGAAGTTCTTATCTATGATATTCCCTGTTTCATCGTAACCAAAGGCCTATCAGTTCCCAAACAGATGGTTTTTTTGGCTGAAGAGATGAAGATTGCTATTTTAAAATCTGCTTTAACTACCGATAAATTCTTTCACCTTTTACGTAATTATTTAGAAGATCATTTTGCTCCAACGCGTACAGTTCATGGTACAATGATTGATGTGTATGGGGTAGGACTCTTACTTACAGGTAAAAGTGGAATAGGTAAAAGTGAATGCGCTTTGGATTTGGTAGAGCGTGGCCATCGTATTATTACTGATGATGCAGTGAAAATAAAATTGGCCGGTGAGAATCTAATAGCTCTTCCAACTAATGATTTTGGTCATTTTATGGAGATACGTGGCGTTGGTCTCATTGATGTGGAAAAAATGTTTGGTATTCAGGCTGTGGGTCTGGAAAAGCAGATCGATGTGCAACTTGAACTTATGCCTTGGCAAGATAATATGGATTATGAGCGTATTGGTTTATCTGATAATTATGTAGATATTTTAGGAGTGAAGAAACCGATTATTTATCTGCCAATTTCTCCCGGAAAAAACGTTTCAGTTATTATTGAAGTAGTTGCGATGAATTATATATTAAAAACATTTGGCTATGACGCTGCTAAGGTTTATACTGATAAACTTCAAAGTGAATTACTAAAAAAGACAGCATTACGTAAAAAACAAATTAGCAAAAATTAGTAATAATAATTTTTAGGTATTTAAAGGAGAGGGTTGAATCCCCAAAAAAAATATAATGATTAAGAAAACAATAATGATACAAAATAAACTTGGGCTACATGCCAGACCGGCTACAGTCTTAGTGAAAACTGCCATCAAGTATCGATCAGATTTTCGTATTAAAAAAGATGATATGGAGATTAATGGGAAAAGTATTATGGGGGTGATGATGCTTGCTGCAGAATTTGGTAGTGAGATCGAATTGATTACTGATGGTATTGATGAAGAATTTTTGATGAGAGAATTGATCGAACATTTTGAAAACAAATTTGATGAAGAGTAGAATATGAAAATATTAAGTGGAATAGCTGTTTCGCCAGGAATTGGAATTGGCCATGCCAAAATTATCAAACAAAAGCTTATTGAGATAGATAAGCATTCTATCGAGCAGGAAGATATACATAAAGAAGTTGAACGTTTTGAAAAAAGTTTGATTCATGTTATCAATGATATCGATAAGCTAATTGATAACTATTCTAATAATAAAAATAATAAGCAGATATTAACCACTCATAAGATGATGCTGGAAGATCCGGAATTGATAGATAGAATAAAGGAGCTTATCAGCAAAGAATTGATGAGCTTAGAAAAGGCAATTGATTTTCATTTTAACGAGATTGTTGCATTTTTTAATAAAATGGATAATGAATATATGTCTGAGCGTTCAAGTGATTATCAAGATCTAGCTTATCGTTTGCTTGCTCATGTCACCGATCAGAAAGAAGATTGCTTAGATGATCTTGATGAGGATTCTATACTTTTGATGAGTGATATTACTCCTTCCAAATTGACTAGAATATTTAAACAACATATTTCCGGTTTGTGTACGGAAAAGGGTAGTAAAACCTCACACAGCTCCATTATTGCCAGATCGATGAGTTTGCCAACAGTAGTTGGAATCGATCATGTTGTCGAGCAAGCGAAACACGGTGAGATTGTCATTATTGATGGTAATAAAGGCAAAATAATATTAGATCCTGATGAGAAAACTTTAATATACTATCGTGAAATCTGGAAAAAAGAAGAACAAAAAAAGATAGAATTACAAGAAATTATCGATGTTGTAGCCAAAACAAAAGATGGTAAAAGAATAAAATTGAAATGCAATATCGAAATACCTGAAGAGTTGGAGCAGATTGCTTCACTCAACTCGGATGGAATTGGATTAATGCGTACCGAATTTCTGTTTATCGATAAAGATGAACTTCCGGACGAGGATGAACAATATCAGATTTATAAAGAAATCGCCAATAAGATGAAGCCACAGCAAGTGATAATTCGAACAATTGATGTGGGTGGTGATAAGCTTTCTAACATTTTAAATATCAGTAAAGAGGTAAATCCAAATTTGGGATGTCGAGGAGTTCGTATCTCTTTGCGAGATCAGGAAAATTTCAAAATTCAAATTAAGGCTATTTTGCGAGCAAATGAATTTGGAAATGTGGCGGTGATGTTTCCAATGATTTCGAATGTTAATGAAATTAGAAAATTAAAATCGATTATCGAAGAATGCCAAGCCGAGCTGAGTGAAGCAGGCGTTGCAATTAATTCCGTTATTAAAATCGGCGTGATGATTGAAATTCCATCGGCAGCAATTAATTCTGATATTTTTAGCAAAGAATGTGATTTCTTTAGTATTGGAACAAATGATTTGGTGCAATATACACTTGCTGTTGATCGTGGAAATCAATTAGTGGCTGATTATTATCAACCAACCAATCCCGCTGTTTTGAGATTGTTGAATATGACTATTGTTAATGGTCATGAACAAAATCTTAGCATTAGTGTTTGTGGTGAGATGGCTTCCGAAGATAATTATATTAAATTATTGATTGGTCTGGGCGTTGATGAACTTAGTGTGAGTCCGGGCAGGTATTTGGCAGTTAAGGAAAAGATATTGAATTGTGACTATTCAAAAGCAAAA
>DAOWES010000036.1 GCA_030638385.1 Candidatus Cloacimonadota bacterium
CTCTGTCAACTCTCATTGCCATATGGCACAACTATAGGCGGGTAAACCTACTTTATTAAAATCATTTTCTTAGTATCTACGAAGCACCCAGACTGCAGGCGATAAAAATAGACGCCAGAGGCTTGATTATCTGCATCCCAGACATGAGTGTGTCTACCAGCTTTATACTCCCGAGAGACGAGTTTCTGCCCTCTGGTATTGAATATCTCCAAAACAGCCGCATCCCCTTGAGCTATGTCGAAACTTATCGTGGTAGTCGGATTGAACGGGTTCGGGTAGTTGCCGTCGAGTATGGTAATGCCTGTAACTTCATTGTCACCTATCGGTAGAGCCATCACACATTCAACAATGTTTGATGGCTGGGATTCCCCGCTCGGGTTTTCATAAAGGGCCGTAACATAAAAGCGGATAAAGGATTCATCGCCAATTAAAGGACAACCATCAGCAGTAATTGTATGTGAAAGAACTTCTGAAGAAGTGGTTATAATTACTTCTTCATTAGCATAAACATTGTAACCCACAAGGCCAGCATCTTCATTTGCTATAGGTGGATCCCAAGACAAATAATAGTAATTATCTGGATAGATATATTGTTGTCCAACCGCAAGATTTTGTGGTGGATTAAATTCTAATTCTGCCTGGATTTCCGGGGTTATTTCCGGTAAATCCCCGGCTATCCATGCGGCTCCGTCAGGATCCGGATTAAGGTTAATTATCTGAGCATTTAATGAAAGAACACTGATAACTGCAACGAGCAATAAGAGGCTTCTTTTAATCATAATAAACTCCTTTTTTGATTTGAAATAGAAAATAATTTTCTATTCCGGTTTTCATTTATTTATTTCACTTAATATTTACTAAAAAAATCATGCTTTAATTTCTTTAGTGAATATTAGTGTGAGTTGTTACTGCAAATCCATTCCTTTGTGGAAATTATATGTAAATCCTGAACTACTTTTATCTCTTGGTCCAAAGGCGGAAGTAAATGTATCTGGGGTACTACTATTAGAAATTGGCCATCTCCAAGCTGATAATCCCCCATAAACGAAAAATAAAAAGAGTATTAATATAGATTTAGCTTTCATTTTTCTGCTCCTTTCATGATAATGATTTCCGGATTTTCGTCATATTTCTCGAGCACCAATATAGCTTTATTATTTAGAGTAATAGATTCAACATTATGAGCAAAATTCTTAATTTGATACCAATTGTTAGTATTAATAACTGTGGTATGAAAGTTTCTTTTGGAATAAGGATATCTTCTTATTGAAAATAATAATGAGTTCTTTATTTTTAAACTGTTTTCAAAATTATCATGCATACCTTTATCGTATTCAAAAATTAAATTTTCTTTTTTACTCCCTTTTGTTGAAATGTTTATTAATTTTGAATATTTTCCTTTTGCTGTATATGTTTGTAAAAACAACTCCTTTTTGTTCAGAAAATCGAAAGATTGATAAAGATTATTTTCAGAATAAACAAGATTCCCATTAAAATCAAAAATATAGAATTTTGATTTAGCAACATCACCACAAATAGCAATTCTATTATCTTCAACTTTAACTCTATAATCAAACCTACATGCCAATTCTTGTCCAAAATCAATTTTATATTCCCAAAGAGTTGTAACAGTTTCATCTTCTAATTTTAAGAATTGCAAGTAAGCGTAATATTTATTTTCCTTCTTTTTTTCAACATAGGCAAGAATCTGGTTTTCGGATACAAACTTTAACCTTACATTTACAACATTTGTGTAATCAAAACCTTGGATATTTACTAAGGTTCCATCATTATAAAAAAGATCAAAATCTTTCTGCATATAATTACTCATTGGCCCTGTTCTTTTAGTAAAATATTTACCATTAAGTGATGGAATTAAATGAGTATCTTCTATCTTTTTTTCAAAAAGGATATTGCCTTCTTTGGAAAAAATAGTATTTACTATATATTCATCACTCCCTGAAAAAATTATTATTGCTTCACCACTATTCGATATTTTACAGTCAATATAGTAGAGTTTATCGAAATATTTCTCCCATTTAAGATTTCCCTCAATATCAAAGAAATGTACTTTAAATTGTTCTCCAATTTCCGTAACAGCAACAATATCGCCGCTTTGTTTTGCAACAGCATAAGCACGTCC
>DAOWES010000018.1 GCA_030638385.1 Candidatus Cloacimonadota bacterium
AGAACAATTTTCCCATTAAGATCTGCGTCCTGAAGTCTAGGAAGTGTCTGCATTTTTCCTCCAAAAATTTAATAATATACAATCAAAATGGAGATATTTATATTAGGTGAAAATTTGCAACTAATTTTTTGTTGGATTCAGATTTAAAGCAAAAATGGCTGAAATCAGCACAAGGAGACTAAGGCACAAAGAAGCAGGAAATGAAGAGGTAGAAGTAGAATGAGTTTTGCATAATTAAGTGTTTGTAAAACCTCACGCCGACGCTCTTCTGCGAGTCAATCGGAGAATAACACATCCCCCCTCATCCGGCTGTCCTTCTCCCTGCAGATATCGTTCTTCATTTTGTTCAGAGCCGAATCTTAGAAGGAACATAAGAATAGCAAGAAGAATAAAAAAGGCAAAATGTAAATAATCCCCTCTAATAGAGGGGTGGCTTTGATCGAGATCCTTTTTAGGAACCATTGTCAGTCTGAGCGGAGACGAAGACTTTAGTAGGAGTAGGATATATCGTTTTATCGAAATTGTTTAAGCGAGATCGTTTTTGTCGAAATCGTTCTTGTCGAAATCGTTTTTCTGCGAAAAGCCGATTCGTAGCCGATTCGTAGCCGAATTAGATATCGTTTTGCTATGATAGATCTCGTTTTTCTTCGAAAAGCCGAATCTTAGCCGACTCGCAGCCAATTCGTAGTAGGGGATGAGGTGTTTATTTGAATTATCGGTTTTTGGCAAAAAATATGCGGATAAAAAAAAGACTCCCGAAGTGATGAAACTTCGGGAGTTACTATATTTAAGTGAGAAGTTAAATTCAGATTACAGCACTAAGTTAAAAGAATTCAATCAGTACTGCGAACTTCGCACAAAATTATTTATTTCATCAAGATCATTTTCTTGCTTTCTACATAAGAGCCATTACGCATTTTGTAGAAATAAATTCCACTTGTAACATTCTTATTGTTGTTATCTGTTCCATTCCAAATTACAGAATGTTTACCGGAATTCAATTTGCTGTTTACCAATTGTTTTACCAATTGTCCCTTAATGTTATAAACTGTAATTTCTGTGATTTCATTTGAATCTGCAATTGAGTAGTTTATGGTTGTTTCAGGGTTGAAAGGATTTGGGTAATTATTTCCCAATTTTCCTAAACAGAGAGTATTTTCATCAACTCCAACATCTCCAATTGAGAATGTATGAGGATCAGGAGATCCGATGTAAGGATGATTAGCTGTTTTACCTGCGTTATCTTCTCCATGAATATAGTATGCCACTTTAGTTTGAGGAGCTTGAGCCGGGATAGTTGCAGTATAAGTGTTATTTTCTACATGTATCATTGGTGCTTCCGTAAATTCACCACCCTCGATAGAATAGAATATGCTAAGTTTATCTTCTACTAATGTAGTATCGCTATAGGCAATAAATTCAGCTTCAATTGTGATAGGTTTATTTGCCGGAGCTTCGTTTGTTGGCATATGTCCAATATAGAGCATTTCATCATCGGCAAGCTCGTGGGTGCGGCAGTGAAGAGCGTCAGTATTTAACCAGCTTTTTGGACCCGGATTTACTCGAATAATTTCATAACCGGGCATAGCGTTTTCATACACAGCGATAGCTGCATCATCGTATGAGGTGCCTGTAACGGGGATAAATACTTTTCCATTTAAGATAAGAGAGTTTGTAAAAGGAGTAGCCTGATAGTCACCCGGGATATCACAACGGAAAACTTGCATAGGAGTTCCATATGAACTGGTAACATTGGCAAAATAATCTGCAACTTGTTCATATTCATCAAATAGGTAATGACTTTCGGGAACTCTGGAGATAATAATTTTATCAACATCGAGATATTTTCCCCAGCAGTCCACATGCTTGATGTAATCACCCAATGGATCTGTGGTGATATGGAAATTGGTAACTCCTAAATAATCTTCCATTTTTTGATTGATCTCATCGGTCGTTAATTCTTCATTTTCTTCCAGAACCAGATCAGTACACACAGCTTGATTATAGCCATCAGTCATGTAGTTACCACCGGTTTGTTCCAGGTTCATTCCGAACCATTCGATATCTTGTTCCTCAGCATATAACTTTGGGATATCATCATCGTCAGGACGAGGACGGTTGTATTTGAAGTTACATACGCCAATCTCTTCATCACCATAAGCTACAAACCAGGGAGCGTAATCTCTGCACCAGTAAGTATCAGTAGGATAGTTCATGTAAGAAACATTATCCATATTTACACCGCCGTTTGAGAAAGTACTGGCGGCAGCACTTTCTTGGCTAGTAGTCACGATACAAATAACAGGAGTGTATTCAGACATCTTAGCAATGAAATCTACAGGTATGCCAAGAGGGTAACGAATCATTACAGCTTTCATTGGTTCCCATTCGGCGATAGGACGAACAGGTCCGGCAGGTGGTTCTGTCTCTACAAATTCTCTTTCTATCTCTACTCTTGCCTCTGCTTCGGAAAGACTGTGTGAAAATGGGAATGGATTTTCCGGATTCCAATCTGCGTTTGCGCTTAATGACACAATTGCAAATATAGAAAATAATAAAATTAATAAACTTTTTCTCATATAAATCTCCTATTTCTATTTTTTTCATATTAAACTGCGAATCTAAGACTCACAGCACATAAATTTTACTAACTATTCTATGTCAATTCAAAATAGGTGGTCTTAACAATATGTAATTATGCTTGGGTTTTTACTTTTTTTACTATTGATGAATTCGTGAAAAGTACAACTTCAATGAATAAGGTCATCTTGAATCCTGTCGTTTCTCCTTTTCTTATAGATGAAATAAGACATGCGAAGGCGACAATAGCCATTGTCGCCTACTCCCAAGCACACCAATCTCGTCTCATTGAGGTCTTAATATAAAAACAAAAAGCCACTCCCATTCCGGTAATTACCCGAATCATAGGCGTGGCTTTTTGTTTATGAATTACAAATTATTAATTCTTAATTATCTAACTTCATCTTTGCGCTCTTGGCCTTCTTAGCGACCTCTGCGTGAAATCTGAATCCTAAAACCTGAAACATAATTTCATCTTTGCGTTCTCGGCCTTCTCTGCGGCCTCTGCGTGAAATCTGAATCCTAAAACCTGAAACATAATTTCCTCTTTGCATTCTTGGCCTTCTTGGCGACCTCTGCGTGAAATCCACACCCTTTTCCCCTATTCAAGTTTTCAGTTTCTTTTTCTCAGCTGCGGGGAAAAGAACGTTATTTAAAATCAAGCGGTATCCGGGTGACTGCTTATGCAAATCTAGTATAGTTTCCGGGTCACCAACTTTATGCTGATAATCTTCAGGATCATGACCTCCGTAAAAGGTAAAAGTGCCTTTCCCAAAATTTCCATGCAGATATTTCACCTCATCCACCCCGGGTGATTCGCCCAAAATAATAACGCTTTTCTTTACATATCTTTTATGAAAAGAGGTAGTTTGCCCTAAAAAGCCATTTACAACATCCACGTGACATTGAGTAAGCATAGTAGGAACAGGATCATATTTTGCAGAGAAATCGAACAGCTGGAAATAATCAGCTTCCGCTCCACGAAATTTAGCATAATCGCTGGCATCGATACTGGAAAATTCATATTGGAATGGATTTGTAATTAGAGTAAAATCTTTAAAGGCAAAACAGTTTTCAAAATTTAATTTTTGTTGATAATTTGCTTCCAAACCATCTCCATCAAATACAGCGTCGCAAATATCTGTGTTTCCGGCAGCCAAAGCGATATCAAAAGTATCAGTGGCAGCACACATGGCAAAAAGAAAGCCACCGACAGAAACAAATTCTTTTATTTTATTTGCAACAGCATGCTTTAGTCTCCAAACACAATCATAACCTAACGCAGCAGCCAGATCTTGGCTAATCTTCACCTCTTCCTTATACCAAGCAGCATTGCGATAGCTAGCATAGAATTTCCCAAACTGCCCGGTAAAATCCTCATGATGCAAATGCAACCAATCATAATCATTCAACTCACCTGCCAAAACCTCTTCATCAAAAACTTTATCATACTCAATTTGGGCATAAGTAAGTGCCATCGTTACTGCATCGTCCCACGGCTGGGAATTTGGGGGAGTGTAGATTGCGATTTTGGGTTCTTTTTCCAAAACTACCATATCCATATTTTCCGTCTCAATTTCATTAAAAATATTAGCAACTTCCACAGCGGAAATAATTTCATAACTTACACCGCGCAAATTGCACAAACCTTCCATTTCAATAGAATCTTGCATAAGATATGAGCCACCTCGATAATTCAACAACCACTTAATTTCCATCTCTTGTGTTAAAGCTGAGAAGGCTATACCATAAGCTTTTAAATGATTTGTTTGAGTTCGATCCATCGGAATGAGAAGCTCTGCTTGCAAGGCGATGAAACTAACGCCAAAAAAGATACCCAATAATATTTTCTTCATAATAACTCGCTTTACATAAATTCTGCCAAAATAGCATTTGATACAAAGTAAAATTTCGGTTTCAAATAAACGGCTGTGGAATTTCGGCAAAAAGATTGCTCATACTTTTTTAATACGGCTTTATATTCTTCCCAAAAATCGGTTCCAAACTTCTGTTTATAATCTTTTAAAATAACCCCTTTCGCTTGGCGAAGAGCCAGAAAGATATACTCTTTTTTATGCTCTTCTTCAGAAACCACCTCCGCATTTGCCATGATCTTATGCTCTGCCATATCCTGCACATACTGTTCAAGTTCATTATTTGAATAACGTATCTTATCTAAATAACCGGATGCGGCAGGCCCTAAACCAAGATAATATGCATCTTGCCAATAGCAGGAATTGTGTTTGGAAAAATAGGTTGGTTTGGAAAAATTAGAAATCTCATAATGTTCATAACCTTCTGTAAGCAGTTTTTTTCTTATCAGATCATAAAAATCTGCCACCTTTTCATCGCTAGGAATTTGGCTTTCATATTTATGAAGCGGAACATCCGGTTCTAACGACAAACAATAGGTGGAAATGTGTTCAGGATTAAGCTCTGCGAGTTTTTTCAATGATCTTTTCAAGCTAATTTCATCTTGATCCGGCAATCCATAAATCAGATCCAAAGAGATATTCCGGAAACCGGCTTTCCGCAAAAGCCAAAAAGCATTTTCAGCTTGCTTACTATCATGCAAGCGCCCCAACAACTCAAGCTCATCATCAACAAAAGATTGAACTCCCATACTAATACGATTGATCTTGGTTTTTGCCAGTTTTGCCACATACTCCTCAGTTATCGTGATGGGATTAACTTCCAAAGTTATTTCGGCAATTTCACTTAAATTGAATTTAGCAATAATCTCTTCAATTTCCGTTACCTCCAAAAGCGATGGAGTTCCGCCACCGAAGTAGATTGTGTGTGGAATAATTTGATATTTATCGAGAAACTGAGTAATTTCCAAAGCTAAACTTTGTAGATATATTGCTTTATTAGATTTGGAAAAAGATTGTGAATAAAAAGAGCAGTAGCCGCATTTACTTTGGCAAAATGGAACGTGAATATAGACATGCCGGATAGGAAAATTTTCTCTTATCCGGCAGTTAGGTAAATTATTCATTTAAATTTATTTTGGAATTCTTAGCGTTCTATCCCAGCGAAAAACAGACTTAGCCCTAAAGTGTCCTTGTTGTTTCAGAAAATAATCTCTCATGTGCATAATAGGTGGCTCACCTTTGGAAAAGGTAATAATCGCAGGAGTTCCCGTAATATCTTCACGTGGCAAAAAGCCCCAATAACGGCTATCACCACTCACATCTCTATTATCTCCCATCACAAAAAAATGGTTTTCCGGAACAGTTACAGGCCCAAAATTATCTCTGCTTCCATAACATATTCCATCATTCCAAGTACAACCTCCGGATTCTCTGGGAAAAATCATATTATCGATATATTGCTCATTTGGATGTGAATATGGCTTACCATCAATGTAAACTTGTTTGTTTTTCAGCTCAATGGTTTCACCCGGCATACCAATCACTCGTTTCACAATATTCTTTTTGGAATACCATTTGGGAACCCAATTACTTTTATCCCAATAAATTGGCCCTAATAATCTAAAAAATTGCTCTCTTGGTTCGGGAAATTCCGGATCAGCCGGATAATAAAAAATAACAATGTCTTCCCGCTTCGGTTCTGTGAAAAAATATTTGAGTTTATTCCCAATGAGATAATCTCCAATCAACAAAGTCTGTTCCATCGAAGATGATGGGATCTTGAAGTTCTGAAATGTATAATTTCTAATCAGCATGGCCACAACAAAAGCAAATAAAAGAGCTTCCAAATAATCTTGAAAAGAGTTCTTCTTGCGTTTAATCAGCTTAACTTTTTTTCTTCCAAACATATATATATTCCTTATTTTTTTTATCTTTGTTTGATTCCTGCTTTATGGTGTCAAGAAATAATGGTTGGAATTAATTAATTCCCACGCTCTCTTTCTGAGCTTTTATCAATTGCTCAATGCCAATTTTAGCAGAATCTAACATTATTGTAAGCTCTTGGTTAGTAAATGGCTCAGCTTCAGCTGTTCCTTGAATCTCCACAAATCTTCCGTTTTCGGTCATCACCACATTCATATCAACATCCGCAGTGGAATCTTTTTCATAATCCAAATCAACCACAGGTTTACCAGCAAAAATACCAACGCTAATAGCAGCAACCCAGTCAGTTAACGGCATCTCTTCTATTTGCTTACGATTCAGCATTTTTGAAAAAGCATCATAAGCGGCAATACAAGCGCCTGTAATAGCAGCGGTACGAGTTCCGCCATCTGCCTGAATAACATCACAATCAATTATCAGCTGATAACCGGGAAATTTGGTCATATCAATAACTGCTCGCAAAGAACGACCAATAAGGCGTTGAATTTCGGCAGTACGCCCCTTTACGCCATTGCGCTCACGACGAAAACGGCTATTCGGTGCGCCCGGGATCATATTATATTCGGCTGTCAACCAGCCTTGTTTCGGCTCTACATCTTTTAAAAAAGGTGGCACACCTTCTTGGATAATTGCAGTACAAATAACCTTAGTGTCTCCGGTTTCAATTAATACTGAACCATCCGGGAACTTCAGATAATTTCTAGTAATTTTAGTTTCTCTTTTATTCATCATTTTCTCCTACTATATATCTATTATGTTTAGTTTGGTTATCTTGAGCCGTTGAAATTTAGTGGTGATAGGTAATAGGTGATAGGTAGCAGATAGCTGGTAGCAGGTAGTAATCCCATTAGCTATTAATTTTTCCTACATCAACGCCATCATCTTGTTTCCGGGTAATTTTTTCACAACATCTTTCAATTCCATAGACAACAACAAGCTAGATAGTTGTGCCACTGTAAAACCCGATTTTATAAGTAACATATCAAATTGCATTTCCGGTTTATTCTCTATCAAAATATCATAGATTTTTCTTTCCATTTCATTCAGGTGTGGAAATTTTATATGAGTTTCCGGCATTACTAATTTAAATTCATCCAAGATATCTTGCGTGCATGAGACAAGCTTTCCGCCCAAACTTATCAAGTAATTTGGACCTGCCGCCTGCTGACGATTGATATCTCCCGGAAGCGCAAACACTTCTCGATTTTGTTGCAGGGCAAATTTTGCGGTGAGCAAAGCTCCGCTTTTTTTAGAACCTTCAATAACTAGTGTTCCCAAGCTACAGCCGCTAATAATGCGATTTCGATTTGGAAAATTCCATGGATCTGCTTTTACCCCGGGTAAATATTCCGAGATAATCGCCCCATTTTCAATTATTCTCTCAGCTAAATCTCGGTTGCAAGCCGGATATATCTGATCTACACCTGTTCCCATGATCGCCAAGGTATTACCATTATTTTCCAAAGCGACAAGGTGAGCTCTGGTATCTACTCCAAAAGCCAATCCACTAACGATGGTGAAACCCGATTCAACAAGTTCCTTGCCAAATCGTGACGTCATTTGCAAGCCATAATTACTGGCTTTTCTTGTACCCACAATGGCAATTGTGCGTCGCAATGTTTCTGCTGATAAATTTCCACGATAAAACAATATTACCGGAGGATCGTAAATGTTTCGTAATAATTTTGGATATTCCTCATCCAAATATGTTACAAATTTAATATTAAAATGTTCGATCAATTCGAACGCATTCTCCCAACTTTCTTTATTATTTTCTTTACTAAGATATTCTTTGGCGCGGTTCGAAACAAAACCTATATCATCAAAACCAGTCAGCGATGTACCTATGAAATTGTTGGGATCGCCAAACTTCTTAACTAATTTTACAGCAGTAGCATTGCCGACATCCGGCGCATCCAAAAGCTGTAACCACCCTCTAATTCGTTCCATTAGCTTTCCTTACTTATAAAAAAAATCATTTACCACTTGCGGTGGTTTTTCCCCTTTCAAAATTGCTTTGATATTATTTATACAGATAAAACCCATTAAAGTTCTTGTTTCCAAAGAGCCACTGCCGATATGAGGTAAAAGCACCACATTATCCTGCTTTGCTAAATCTTCCGCCAATTTTGGCTCATTTTCATACACATCCAAGCCGGCGCCGGCAATTGTTTGGTTCTGTAGCGCCTTAACCAAATCTTCTTCATTCACCACAGCACCACGTGATGTATTTATCAAATAAGCAGTAGGCTTCATCATATTAAATTGTTCTGCGCAGATGAGATGTTTGGTGGATGGCAGTAATGGCACATGGAGAGAGATGAAATCAGATTCTTTTAATAACGTCTCCAAATTAACTTTCGTAGCACCGGGTACATTTTCCATTACGCTGGTTCGGCTAACGTAAAGCACTTTCATACCAAAGCCTACAGAACGTTTTGCCACAGCTGTCCCGATGCGCCCCGAACCAATTATACCCAATGTTTTGCCATAAATATCGCCACCTAAAAAAAGTTCCGGTGCCCAACCAACAAACTTTCCTGCACGAGTAAATGTATCTGCTTCAACCACTCTTCTTGCTACAGAAAAAATCAATGCCCAGGCTAAATCGGCTGTAGTTTCCGTAAGCACGCCCGGTGTATTTGTTACCGCTATATTTTTACTTGTGGCATATTCCACATCGATATTGTTATAGCCCACGGCATAATTCACAATTCCTTTTAAGTTTGGAAGATTATCGATAACCTCTTTATCTATTGTATCGTTAAGAAGACAAAAAAGAACTTCGCAATCTTTGGCAGCGACAATAAGTTCTCTTTTCGCCATCACTCTATCTTCATTATTAAAACTCAAATCACAAATATTATTTAATTCATCAAGAGCAACTTGAGGAATTTTTCTGGTCAAAAAAACTTTTTTCATCATCGCCCCCGGCGTTTTAAACCTCTTCGTCAGCAACTTTCACCATTTCAAAAAGATCTCTGCGCAATTTTTTCAAGTTTAACCCTGCCACAGATGAGATAGTGAAAATCTGCTCCTGCAATTTTTCTTCAAATTCTTTGGTAATAAGGCTTAACATATCTTCTCGATCATCTTCATGAATAGTATCTAATTTAGATAAAACAATCATATGAGCTTTTTTATCAAGGTAAGGATCATACATATGAAGTTCTTTTTTCAACACTTGATAATCAGTAAATGGTTCATTCGAATTCACATCAATCAGAAACAGAAGGCACTTGGTTCTTTGAATATGACGTAAGAATTGAGTTCCCAAACCTTTACCATCATGCGCTCCTTCAATTATGCCCGGAATATCTGCCATCACAAAAGATTCATAATCGCTAACTTGCACAACTCCCAAAGATGGTTCTAAAGTGGTAAATTCATAATTAGCTATCTTAGGATGAGCATGTGAAATGGTGCTAATAAGAGTAGATTTACCTGCGTTTGGAAAACCAACCAAACCGATATCAGCCATCAATTTCAGCTCAAGCTCAAGTTGAAATTCCTGAGCATCGCCACCTTGTTTTGCATAACGAGGAGCCTTATTTGTTGCTGTAGCAAAGCGTTTATTACCACGCCCGCCATTTCCACCAACGGCCAACACAAATTCTTCGCCATGTTCCGTTATTTCACCCATTTTTTCATGTTTACCATCAGTAATATCATAAATCTCGGTTCCTAAAGGAAGTTGCATAAAATAATTTTTCCCACATGCGCCTGTGCAATTACTACCTTCTCCATTCTTTCCTTTATCTGCTTTAAATAATTTATTAAACCGAAAAGCTATCAATGTGTTGATATTTTCATTTCCCACTGCAACAATACTACCGCCCTTACCACCATCGCCACCATCAGGGCCACCTTTGGCCACAAATTTCTCGCGACGAAAGCTCACACATCCGTCTCCACCTTTACCGGATTCTATCTTAATTCTTGAATAATCTATAAACATTATTTTTCCTTTTTATCTTCTCTGATTTCTTAATTTATTAATTCGATGCATCTTTATTAAGTCATGTATTTTTATCAAGTTATTATCTTTTTAGCTTCAAATAACTTAACCTCATTCGAATTAAAAATGAGCTATAATCAACCATTTATTGCCTCTATTTTCCTGCTCTGTCATCGTATTCGGTTTTAATAATACCACACTTAAAATAAGCACAATAAAGATCTATTTTTTTTTCATAATACACCAAACAACTAGATTAAAAAAAAATAACCTTGGAAATTCCAATTATAATGCACTTGACAATTATAATTTAAATTTAATTCTTCACAATCGTTATAAAATTAATGAGTTCTGCATAATTAAGTGTTTTGTATCAAAAACCATTGTCAGCCTGAGTCCCGATTTATCGGGAAAGACTTTCATAAGTGGGTAGTAGGAAAGTTGGAAATCAATGATTGTTTTTTTTCGATAGATATCGTTCTTGTCGAAATCGTTTTTCTGCGAAAAGCCGATTCGTAAAAGCCGAATCTTAGCTGACCGGGGTGTGTAAAATATTCAGCTCAATCTTCTTCAAAAACAGAAATCGTTTTTGTCGAAATCGTTTTTCTGCGAA
>DAOWES010000272.1 GCA_030638385.1 Candidatus Cloacimonadota bacterium
AATATAAAATATCACAAAAAATGGCAAAAAGATTTGATGATGGCGAATTGAATGAAAGAGAAATTGAGGTTAAAATAAATAAAGCAAACTCACCTCATATCGAGATATTTTCTAATGCCGGCATGGAAAACATCGACTTACAAATTGGCGAAATGATGAAGGGAATTTTGCCGATTGATAAAAGTAATAAATCCAAAAAAATGCGCATTGATAAAGCATTTGAATATTTTATTGAAGAAGAATCTTCCCAATTAGTAAAAAAGGAAAAAGTTACTGAGATAGCCAAGAACCGTGTAGAAAATGATGGTATTATCTTCATTGATGAAATCGATAAAATTGCCGTGGCCAGCCATAGCCGTGGCGCCGGCGAAGTTTCCCGTGCCGGTGTTCAACGCGACTTACTCCCCATTATAGAGGGCTCAAACGTCCCCACCAAGCACGGCATCATTAATACTTCCCATATTCTATTCATCGCTGCCGGAGCATTCAATATGTCCAAACCTTCCGATTTAATTCCGGAATTACAAGGACGTTTCCCAATCCGTGTAGAGCTTCAAAGCTTAACCAAAGAAGATCTTGAGAAAATTTTGATATATCCTAAAAATTCGCTTACCAAACAATATGAAGCTCTTTTTGAAGCGGAAGAAGTGAAATTGAAATTCAATAAAGATGCTATCAAAGAGATTGCCAATTTTGCAGCCAATGCTAACGAAAAAATGGAAGATATCGGCGCCCGAAGATTGCATACGATCATGAATACACTTCTGGAAGATTATCTCTTTGATATGCCGGAAAAGAAAACAAAATCAGTTTCAATTACAAAAACCAAAACCAAAGGCAAATTAGAAGAGATTATTCGAGATGAAGATTTGAGCAAATACATCTTATAATAAGGATATTTTAATGAAAATAGAGAAATATATATTTGGAAAAATGGTGATTGATGGAATTGAATACAGCTCCGACTTGATCATTTTCCCAAATAAAATTGATTCAAACTGGTGGCGCTTGGATGGACATCTTATGCAACCGCAAGATTTAAAAACTATCGATCTTGATCTTATCGAGATGATAATCGTGGGCCAAGGAATGCCCGGATTAATGAAAGTGTCTGAGGAAACCAAAGATTTGCTGAAGCAAAAAAACATTACCTTATATGTCTCAAATTCCGCTAAAGCAACCCAAAAATATAATGAAACTATCGATAAAAGCAGAACTGTAGCTGTCTTTCATCTAACCTGCTAAAGGAAACCTTAATGAAAAAAACATTAGTTTTATTAACTCTGATTTTCGTAGCCAATCTATTGGCAGAAGTTATATCTGTACAAGTTCCGGAGCAGCAACCAGATACATTAATTGCCTACAGCACATTTAATTATGACCAGATAAATGAATCTTCCGCTTTGGAAAAAAGTAAAATCCGGGATGATGTTTATTGGACCCTAAACGACAGTGGTGATCATGCTAGAATTTTCCCCTTCAATGCCAATGGAGAAGTTTATTATCCGCTGTGGGACAGCCTTAATGCAGGAATCAGTATTCCAAATGCTGTAAATATCGATTGGGAATCTATGACCACCGACAACGATGGCAATTTGGTAATTGGAGCTTGTGGCAATAATATGAATATGAGACGAGATTTGGCGCTTTATATTTTTAAGGAACCATATCCAACTCAAACATCAAAAACCAGAGCCTTGAAAACAATCCCATTTTATTACCCCGATCAAACAAACTTTCCGCCGGAAAAGAGAAATTTCGATTGCGAGGCAATTTTTAGTGCTTTTGGAAAGTATTACTTTCTCACCAAACATCGTAGCGATTATCACACTACACTCTATCGAATGGATCAAATGAATCTCGATAAGGAAAACGCCTTAACCAAGTTAGCCGAATTTGATATCCAAGGAATGGTTACCGGAGCTGATGCCAGCGATGACGGTAAAATGCTGGCAATTCTTACTTATGGCAACGTTTGGCTATTTATTAGCGATGATGACGATTATTTTAATGGTAAAATTTATTATAAAGCAATTCGGGCCAAGCAATGTGAAGCTATCTGTATTGATGGCGACAACTTGATGATTACGAACGAGCAAAAGGAGCTTTTTCGTTTACCGATAAATGAGTTAACACGAATTAAATAGGAGATAATTATGAAACCAAAAGCAATTATTATTTTAATTATTCTAGCGTTTTTTTTAGTTCTTTTATTTCAAAACACAAAAGAGATTTCAATCAATTTGTTCTTTTGGGAAATGAACGTATCAGGAACCATCTTATTTCCGGCAATTCTATTATTAGGATTAATTGTGGGATTTATCGGAGCAAAAATTAACACTAAAAGACATAAACGAAAACTTAAAGAGAAAGAAGAAAAACAGCCTCTATAATCTATTTCTATTAAAGCACCACAGTCCACCCCACTGCTAGGTGCCCGCTTCTCTCTAATTTTCAAATGGGAACAATCACTTCTCTAAACATTCCAAATAGAAGAACTGAGAAGAGACTGGAAACCATTGAAATCTGCAAAATCCATAAATAGACACAAAACAAGGAGTTTGAAATGGAAAGAATGATATCTGCCTGCGGGCTTATCTGCAACGACTGCTTAGCATACAAAGCAACACAAGCTGATGATGATAGCTTAAGAGAAAAAACCGCCCAATTCTGGACATCCATTTACGGCGTTAGCCATAAAAAAGAAGATATAAATTGTGATGGATGCATGAATGATGGGAAAAAATTTGGACACTGTTTAGAATGTGAAATAAGATTATGCGCTATTAAAAAAGGCTACAAAAATTGTGCTCAATGCGAATTGTATCCTTGTGAAGATCTAGTAAAATTTCATGAAAATGTTCCAATGGCTAAATTAATTTTAGACGATTTACGGAAACAATATGAAACTAATTAAATTCTATATCATTTTGCTCATGCTACCTTACCAGCTGGTGGCAAACACATATTCACATAATTATAAAATCCACAACAATAAGGAAACAAAGCTTGGAACCTTCGGAGAAATCATTGAAGATGACATAGTTACCAATTTTTTTAGTAGTGGCTCGGAATACCATTCGACAATTCTTGATAAAAATGGCTTCACTTTGGAATTTTCATTATTAGATTCATTAAATAACACAAACTATCGAGCTATAAAAAGAGATGATGACATTATTGTCATGGGTAAAAAAAACGGGAAAGATTTAGATATTAAACTCGGGCTAAATAGAGGTGATTGGCGACAATCAATTTCATATACCCTATCCAAATTCTCCCAAATGAAACAAGATGAAATAATCTTCTCCATCCTAAGAATTGATAAATTTGAAACAATTGAGATGAAAGCAAGCAAAAAGGGAACTTCAACTGTTGATGTATTGGGAAATCAAACTCAAGTAGAACATATTCGTATAACCGGAAATAGCTTCCTCTCAAAAATGTGGTATGCAGATTATTGGTTTAGAAGTTCAGACGGTTTATTGATACGTTGTGAAGCAATCACAGATCCAATTGGCTTCAATAAAACAATTATTGAGCTCATCGAATAAAATCTCTAATTTAATTTCTAGAAACTATTGTCAGCCTAAGCCGTTGGATTTGCACTTTTCACGAACTCGTTAAAAATAACTAAAAGGGAAACGCAAATGAACATGGAACAATTAATCTTAAGCTTACCCAAAGCAGAGCTACATCTTCACATCGAAGGAACATTTGAACCGGAATTGATGTTTATTATTGCTAAAAGAAATAATATTAAACTGAAATACAAAAGCGTTGAAGAACTTAAAAAAGCCTATAAATTCAATAATCTTCAAGATTTTCTAGATATCTACTATGAAGGTTGCAATGCTTTATTGCACGAACAAGACTTCTATGATTTAACCTATGCCTATTTCACCAAAGCCTATGAGCAAAACATAGTGCATGCAGAAATCATGTTTGCCCCCCAAACTCACACAAATCGAGGCGTATCATTTGAAACTGTAATAGCCGGCATCTATCGCGCCCAGGCAGATGCTAATAAAAATTATAACATCAGCTCCAAGCTTATTATCTCATTTTTGCGTCACTTAGATGAAGAAGCTGCTTTTGAAGTATTTGAACAAGCGAAGCCCTTTAGGGGATTAATCGATGCTATTGGCTTGGATTCTTCAGAGTTGAACCACCCACCAGCAAAATTTAAACATATTTTCAGAGAAGCCAGAAAAAATGGTTTTTTCATTACTGCACATGCCGGAGAAGAAGGACCTCCCGAATATATCTGGGAAGCTATAAACATACTCAAAGCAGACAGGATTGATCATGGAAATCGTTGCTTGGAAAATGAGGAGCTTGTCAAATATCTAGCCGATAATCAAATTCCACTAACGATTTGTCCTCTTTCCAATCTAAAATTAAAAGTAGTTGATGATCTAAAAAAACACCCCCTTAAGGAAATGTTGGATAAAGGATTGTTTATTAATATCAACTCAGATGACCCCGCTTATTTTGGCGGATACCTGAATAAGAACTATATCGAACTCCAAAAACACCTTAATCTCACAGAATCTGAAATCATTATTTTAGCTAAAAACTCCATTAAGGCATCAATGCTAACTGAAGATGAAAAAAACTTTCATCTCTCCAACTTCTAAAAAAAAACTAGCTTAGCTCATTTTATGTCCCTTTTCGCTAAATATATAATATTTTTAATTTGACACAAAACCCCCAAATCTGGTTATGTGCTCAATGTAGACGGCGGGATAGCTCAGTTGGTAGAGCAGAGGCCTGAAAAGCCTTGTGTCCCCAGTTCAAGTCTGGGTCTTGCCACCATTTTTTCAAAAGAACACTTCAAACGAAGTGTTCTTTTTTTTATTCCCAAATATTTTCATTAACCTTCCGGAAACGCCTTAACAAGAATCAACAATAAATTCATCAAATCACGCATTCGAAATACCCAACACCAAATCCATACTCAGCCTTATAAAATCGTTTTCTACATTTAATAAATGCGGTAAATCTTTTATTCTAATAAATTTGACAGAATGAACCTCCTAACGAAATTGACGTCATAAAAATAATTAAAAACATAGGAATATTATAATGAGAAAAAGTGTTATAGCAATTGTAGGACGGCCAAACGTAGGGAAATCCACATTATTTAATAGGATATGCCATACAAGAAGCGCAATCGTTGATTTTGAAGAAGGTGTAACTAGAGATAGAAAGCACGAGGAAGCAGATTGGGCAGGACATAGTTTCATCATAGTTGATACCGGTGGAATTATCCCCAAGTCTTGTGACGTAATGGATAGAGCTATCAAGTTCCAAGCAGAGATAGCCATTGAAGAAGCTGATGTGATTTTGTTTGTGGTAGATACAAAAACCGGAACAACTGACATTGACATGGAAATTGGTAAAATTTTATCAAAAGTTCGAGAGAAAGTTATCCTGGTTGCCAATAAAGTTGATAATGAGAAAGATGAGCTTGAGATATATGAGTTCATGTCATTAGGATTTGGAGAACCTTTCCCGATTGCAGCCGTGCAAGGTAGAAACATGGGAAACTTCATGGATCTACTCGTCAAATATATCGAGAAAGTGCCGGTTGAAGAGGAAAAAGAGGATACAATACAAGTCGCCCTTGTGGGAAAACCCAATGTAGGTAAATCTTCTCTAATTAATAGAATCATGGGTTCAGATGTGAACATCGTAACCGACACTCCCGGTACCACCCGAGATTCAATTGATATGAATTTACGCTACAAAGGTCAAAAATTCACTTTCATCGATACTGCCGGATTACGCCGTAAAAAGAGAATAAAATATGGTGTAGAATATTTCAGTACCATGAGAACAATCGATAGCATCAATCGTGCTGACGTAGTTCTATTGATGATGGATGCAAATGACGTCATCTCAGCACAGGATCAAAAAATTGCATCTTACGCAGCCAGAAATCATAAAGATATTATCGTAATATTTAACAAATGGGATTTGATCGAAAAAGACAACTATACTATCGGTGAATATATACAAAGCATGAATAGTGAGCTTCCATTTATCCAATATGCTCCTAAAATGTTTATCTCAGCGCTCACCGGTCAACGTGTAAGCAAGATCTTTGAAACAATTCTAGAGGTTGAAGAAGAAAGTAAAAAGCGAATTCCAACTTCTCAATTGAACAAGTTTTTGGAAAGAACAATTACCAAATTCCCACCTTCTCATTCAAGCGGAAAGCATACAAAAATCTATTACTGTAGCCAGATAAGAACCCATCCACCTACATTTATTTTCTTCTGCAATAACCCGAAACTTATCACAGTTCACTATCGCAGATATTTAAAAAATCAAATCCGTGCTGAGTTCAAGTTTGAAGGAGCTACAATTCGTACATTCTTTAGAGGAAGAGGTGAATATGCCGAATATATTATTGAAGATTAGCCTCATTATCGTGGCCTATATAATGGGCAGTATTCCCACCAGTTATATTTTGGGAAAAAAATTCAAAGGTATTGATATCAGAAATTTTGGTAGTGGAAACGTAGGAGCTACAAATGCTCTGAGAATTTTAGGAACAAAATATGGTGTTATATCCATGATCTTGGATATGGCAAAAGGAGCCATCCCGGTTTTTGCTGCGAAGTTTTTGGGATATTCTGACATTTGGCTTATCCTAATTGCCTTAACTGCAATTCTTGGCCATATCTTCACAATTTTCTTGAAATTCAAAGGTGGAAAAGGAGTAGCTACATCAGCCGGAGTTTTCATCGCTCTCGCTCCTTCTGCCATCGGCATTGCATTATTGGTTTTCATCATCGTTGTGTGGATTTCAAAATATGTTTCATTAGGCTCTATATTAGCTGCCAGTACACTATTTGCAGTTGAGCTTATCATAAATATAAGAAACGGCTTTCAACAAAAAGAGATTCTTACGCTCATCACTATCGTTGCCCTATTTATCATCATTAAACACAAGGCAAACATCAAAAGATTAATTGCCGGAAATGAAAATAAAATCAGTTTCAAAAAATAAACCGAGCTAATTCGGGAAATCTATATTAGGAGAATTTTAATAACTATGTGTGGAATTATTGGAGTTTTTAATAATAAAAATGCAGCAAAATTAGCCACTCTTGGCCTTTTTGCAGAACAACACCGAGGACAAGAAAGTTGTGGAATGGCTGTTACAGATGGAACAGCTTTTCGTTTGAGAAAAAAAATGGGCTTGGTAAAAGATGTTTTTACTGCCGATAAATTAGAAAACCTAAACGGTTACATTGCCATTGGGCATGTACGCTACCCCACTTGTGGATCATCTACCGTCTACAACTCTCAGCCGCATGTAGTGGAAACCCTTTCCGGTCCCTCTTACTCACTTGCCAGCAACGGCGATATCGTTAATTATGAAGAGATAAGAGAAGAACTTGAGCAAAAAGGTGTTTGGTTTGCCAGCACTAATGATGGTGAACTTATATTAAAATACATTGTTTACCAAGTGGAAAAAGAAGGTAGCTCTATCGTGGCCGCAATCAGAGAACTCATGCGCCATGTGAAAGGTGCTTTCTCAACTGTGCTTGCTACAAAAAATGAGATGTTTCTTTTCCGTGACCCCCAAGGCTTTCGCCCAATGACTTACGGACAACTTCAAGATGACTCTGTAGTTGTTGCTTCCGAAACGGTGGCACTTGATATTATGCGCCCAACTTGGCAGAAGGAAGTTAATCCTGCCGAAATCATTAAAGTTACTATTAAAAATGAAAAAAATGTAATTGAAAACATTGTTAATGATCCAAATGAATTCCGCGACAGCAAAACAAATAAACATTGTATTTTCGAACATGTCTACTTCTCCCGTCCCGATAGCTTTGACTTTGGACAAAATGTTTATGAAGTAAGAGAAAAAATTGGTGCAACATTAGCAGATGGCGATTCAGACCTCAATCCTGATGCTGTTGTTCCGGTTCCGGACTCTGCAAACTTCATCGCTTTGGGATATTCCAAACAAAAGAAAGTACCTTATGAAATGGGATTAATCAGAAACCATTACGTGGGTCGTACATTCATCAAACCTGAACAAACAATCAGAGATGAATCTGTTAACCAAAAATTCAATGTGCTTCCAAATTTCTTCGAAGGTAAGGAAATTATTTTGGTAGATGACTCTATCGTACGTGGCACAACTTTACGTAAACTGGTAAAATTA
>DAOWES010000175.1 GCA_030638385.1 Candidatus Cloacimonadota bacterium
AACAAAATTAATTAATAAAAATAGAAGTATAGAGGTATAATGGATAATAACGAAAGAAAAATATTAAAGAGAGATTTAAAAGAGAAGCGTGAACTTGTAAATATTGAAATTGATAGATTTCTACCTCGTAAAGATGAATTTCCAAAGCAAATTCACAAAGCAATGCGTCATACTCTTTTTGCCGGTGGTAAAAGACTTAGAGCTTATTTAATGATTAATGCTTACAGGCTATTTGATGAGAATATAAGTCAAACTTTTATCGTTGCAGGTGCCATTGAGATGCTGCATACATACACTCTTATCCATGATGACCTTCCGGCAATTGATAACGATGATATCAGGCGTGGCCGGAAATCATGTCATGTCGTATATGGTGATGATATCGCTTTGCTGGCCGGTGATGCTCTTTTGGTAAGCGCCTTTGAAGCAATTAGTTTAGCTGAACTTGATGAAAGATTAAAAATTCAGCTTATCGCTGAATTAAGTAAAGAATCGGGATCTACCGGACTTATCGGTGGCCAGGTTGTAGATATCATGTCCGAAGGTAAAAAAGTTTCTAAAAAAACACTGGAATATATTCATAAGAACAAAACAGCCAGATTGATAAACTTGCCGATTCGTTTTGCTTGCTATTTGGCCAAAGCTTCTAATGAAGATCAAAAAAGATTGGAAGAGTTCGGTAGCAAACTTGGTTTGGCATTTCAAATAGTTGATGATATTTTAGATGTGGAAGGCGATGAATCTACCTTGGGTAAGACTATTGGAAAAGATAGTAACGTGGAAAAAGCTACTTTCCCGGCAATTTATGGGCTGGAAAAATCTCGTGATATGGCAACCAAGTTAATTGAAGAAGCCAAAACGTTATTGCAACCTTATGGTGATAAAGGAAAGATGTTAAGTCTCTTATCGGAATATGTCTTAACTAGAAAAGTATAATACAAAATAGAAACAAATTATAATGGGGCTGAAATAGCCCCTTTTTTTTAAGGAAATTATGTTGGAAATAAAATTTAAGAAACTCAATGATAACGCCCAAAAACCTGCTCGGATGACTTCTCATGCTGCCGGTTATGATCTTTATTCTGCCAATGAGAATCCAATAATTCTAAAACCAAACAGAGTTACTTTGGTTCCCACCGGAATAGCTATAAGTTTGCCGGTTAGCTATGAAGCACAGATTCGCCCTCGTAGCGGTTTGGCGCTAAAAAATCAGATTGGTATCTTGAATTCTCCGGGAACAATTGACGCTGATTATCGGGGTGAGATACAGATTATTGCCTTCAACTTTGGAACGGAAGAATTTGTAATCAAACCACATACCAGAATTGCGCAGATGATAATTTCCAAACATGAAATTGCTGAATTTGTGCTAACTGAAACTCTTGATGCTACCGATCGGGGCAAGGGTGGATTTGGGCATACCAAACATTAAACTACAATGAACGAGATTTTTACAAAGCCGGTGATGTTGCCTTTTGGTAAAATAATATGTCAAACTGCAGGGCAGGGAATTAGCTCAGATTGCCAGGCTTTGGTGGATGTTGTATTGCAAGCAGAAAACCAAAGTTTTGATGTGTTGGAGCTGGGAAGCGGAAACGGTATTATTGCTATAATGTTGGCATATTATCGGGCTAATTGGAAGATAACAGGAATTGAAATCCAGACACATTTGGTGGCTCTTTCCAAACAAAATAGTGAATCTGCCGGAGTGAAAACTTCTTTTTTAGAAGCAGATATCAAAGAGTTTGTAAGCCAAAATAAATATGACATTATTGTTTCCAATCCTCCCTATTTCACTAAAGCACAGGGCCGCATTAGCCCGGATATGGAGCGTGCAATTTCGCGTCATGAAATACTTTGTAATATGCAGGATGTGCTGGAAAATATTTCCCGAAATCTAAAGAAATCGGGTCGGGCTTATCTTATCTATCCCCAAATTAGGTTTGAGCAACTGCAAGAGATTTCGGAAAAAGTTAACCTGATAATTGAGGATAAAATTATTTTGAAGAATCAAGATAAAATGCTAGTGAAACTAGGAAATAAGAGGGATTTAGAATGTTGAAAATTTCGGAGTTTTTTTTAAATGTGAAGAAGGAAAATCTTCTCTCAATACAAGAACTTTCTATTGGATTTGGAGAGCTTGCAAATTTAGTTGGGAAAAATCAATCAGGGAAATCGCTTCTTTTTAAAGCTATACATGGAGAATATTTCAGTTTTACGGGTGAGATCATTATCAAAGA
>DAOWES010000237.1 GCA_030638385.1 Candidatus Cloacimonadota bacterium
CTCAGCAGAACAAGCAAACCCTGACCTTCCACTTCAGTGGAGGGATCACCACCGAAATCACTCAGCAGAACAAGCAAACCCTAACCTTCCACTTCAGTGGAGGGATGACCACAAACTTAACTCGGTAGAACAAGCAAACCCTGACCTTCCACTTCAGTGGAGGGACAACCACGAACTTAACTCGGCAGAACAAGCAAACCCTAACCTTCCACTTCAGTGGAGGGATGACCACGAACTTAACTCAGCAGAACAAGCAAACCCTAACCTTCCACTTCAGTGGATGGATCACCACCGAGTTCAGTGGATGGAAAGGAGCGTATAATGTCTAAGCATTCATATAATAAAGTCTGGCTTCATCTGATATGGGGAACCAAAAGAAGAGATAAATTAATTCCCCATAAAACCCAGCCCTATATTGCTAAAAAGTTAATTTCAATTGCAACGGAAAAAGGATTCTCCATTAGAGCCTGCCACGTAAATGCCGATCATGTGCACACTTTGATAGATATGCCTACTAACCTTAGTATCGAACAACTTGCAAAACTATTGAAAGGAGTATCATCTCATTGGATAAATTCGGATAAGATAATTCCAGAGCAGTTTAAATGGAATAAGGGATATGCAGTATTTTCCGTAAGTGAATCTGGTGTGAAAAGAGTAATTCGATACATTCAGAATCAGGAAGAACATCATAAACAAAAGACTTTCCATGAGGAAGTGAAGGAATTCTTAAAAGCTTCTCCGTCCAGCCCTTGAAACGGATGAACAGTGTTTACTCATAAACGACCTTCTCCTCGCAAAAGAAGAGGTTAAAGAATAAGATATTTAAATAAAGAAATGATAAGGAGAATATAAAATGAGAAAAATTAAAGATTATCCCATTGGCGTAAGATTATCCATTCACATTCTAATAATAATATTACTGATTTCTTTGGCAACAATCAGCATTAGTGGCTATTTTTTTAATCAACACTTTAACCTGGAAATCCAACATGATAATGAAAATAAGCTAGAGAATACCAAAGAGATAGTACAAATTCTTTCGGAGAAAGCACTTGGAATTGCATCAACTATTTCGGAAATGGAATTGGTCAAAAAGGCCTATGAAGAATTTCATAAAACGGGTGATCTAGAAAAAAGCCGCAACATGTTAATTGATGATTTTACCGTAATCTCCGATAAATTAAGCGAAGAATTAGGCATACCGGCTCGTATTCACTTTCATCTTCCCCCGGCCAGGTCAATGTTAAGATGCTGGAATGGTACAGGCGGAGACGATCTGACTAGTTTCAGGAATACAATTCTTGAAGTTTCTAAAAGTAAAAAATCAGTCTTGGGCATTGAAGTCGGGCGAGCAGGCTTGGTTATTAGAGGTTTATCACCCATTTTTTCATTTGAAGGTGAATTCGTTGGTTCGGTTGAATATATGTTCCCATTTTCGGTAGCAAAACAATATTTGGTTTCAGATAAATATGAGC
Source organism: Candidatus Cloacimonadota bacterium (assembly GCA_030638385.1). Lineage (GTDB taxonomy): Bacteria > Cloacimonadota > Cloacimonadia > Cloacimonadales > TCS61 > DAOWES01. Next base: position 1,479 of record DAOWES010000237.1, read on the forward strand.
TGGCATTCTTTATAAGAAAAGATATATCTGACGACATTAGATTCTTTTCCGAAGAGTACACTGAAAATGATAATCACCAAAAGGTAAAATATAAGATACTTGATTCCAGTTCAGAAAACGTTAATCTGGATATTATATATAATTCCCTGATTGATAAAGATATAACAGATACTGAAATGTTCAAAAAGGGCAATTATGACTATGTCATGGATCCCATCTACGATTTTGATAACAATATTGTTGGTTTAGTAGTTTATCAGGAAGATATATCAACTTACAAAGCAGCTTTCATAAAATCCAACACAATATTAATTGGCTTTGTGAGTTTATTGGCAATTATAAGTATATTTACTATCATTTTAATAATCCGCAAAATAATAACCAATCCCTTAAAATTACTTAGTAAAGTATCAAAAAGACATAGTTTAGGAGATGCTAAGCAAGAGATTGATTATTACAGCGAAAATGAAGTAGGAGTGTTGGCTTCGGCATTCAGAGAATTACAGAGCAGTATGCATATTATCACAAATCAAGCTAAAACAGTCTCATCCGGAGATTATAGCACAGAGATAAAGCCCAGATCAGAAAAAGATGAATTGAGCATAGCCTTAAATGATATGACAAAATCACTAAGAAAATCTTCTGTTGAACAGAAAAATTTAATGGCAATAAGCGAAAAACTTAACATAGAACTTCAACAGGTAATGAATGCTACATCGCCGCTCTGTGCGATTGATACAGATTTCAATATTACCCGTGTGAATGAATCATTTTGCGATCTGTTTGAAAAGGATATTGAAAAGGTCATTGGGGAAAAATGCTATAACGTAATTAACAATGAATTTTGTAATACGGAAAAGTGTGTAATGAAACGTATATTAAATAGCAAAAACAAAGTTGAATCCATAAGCTCCTGTAATTTAAAGAATGGAAATGTTACAGATTTAAATATACAGTCACTTCCACTCAAAGATGATAATAATGAGTTAATAGGAATTGTAGAAAACATCAAAGATATAACAGAAAGCGTGAGGGCAGAAAGAGAGATCAAAAGCAAAAATGAAGAAATTGAAAAGAAGAATTGGCTTAAGACAGGTCAAAATGAATTGAACGAGTTAATGAGTGGCGATAAAAATGTAATTAATCTTTCCAGATCTATCATTACGTTCCTGGTAAAATATGTAAATGCCCAGATAGGTACGGTTTATCTTGTGGATGAAACTAAAAAGAGCCTTGTACTTACCGGCAGTTACGCTTATTCTGTTCGAAAAAATATTAACTCTAAAATCAAGTTTGGAGAAGGTTTAGTGGGGCAATCTGCTTTTGAAAAAGAAATGATAACACTTCTAAATGTTCCGGATAATTATATCAGAGTCAATTCTTCTCTCGGTGATGCCATACCAAAAAACATCATAGTTTCACCATTTATATTTGAAGATGAGATACTTGGCGTAATCGAGCTGGGGTCAATAGAGCAGTTTTCTGAAATTGAAATGGAGTTCATTCGTTCTGCTATGGAAAATATTGCCATTGCGGTTAATTCTTCCATCTCTCGCGTAAAACTGAAAGACTTATTACAAAAAACTCAATTGCAATCAGAAGAATTGCAAGCACAGCAAGAAGAGTTAAGAGCTGCGAACGAGGAATTGGAAGAACAAACCGAAGAGCTGAAAGCATCAACTGAAAAGCTGAAAACTCAACAAGAAGAACTTAAGGCCACAAATGAAGAATTGGAAGAGAAAACAGAATCTCTGGAAAGACAAAGTAAAGAGATAAAAAAACAAAATAAAGATATTGAAAAAGCTAAAAATGATATTGAGAATAAAGCCGAAGATCTTGCTATAGCCAGCAAATATAAATCTGAATTTTTGGCAAACATGAGCCATGAATTAAGAACACCGCTCAATAGTTTGCTAATTCTTTCCAAAGATTTAGCCGATAATACCAAAGAAAATCTTACTAATAGACAGGTTGAATCTGCCGAGATTATTTACAAAAGTGGAAATGACCTTCTACATCTTATTAATGAGATTCTGGATCTCTCCAAAATTGAAGCCGGTAAAATAACCATTAACATTCAAGAATTCATGCTGCATGATCTTGTTGAAGGTATAAACAGAAACTTCAAACACCTAACAGATCAAAAAGGTCTCGATTTGAACGTAAATGTCTCTAGTGAGCTTGATGGAAAAATTGTTTCAGATCAACAAAGAATAGAGCAAATCATAA
>DAOWES010000316.1 GCA_030638385.1 Candidatus Cloacimonadota bacterium
AAAAAAATGATCCACGCTTTGTGGAAGCATTTTGCGGTTTTGATAACTCAATATTACCTTCTAAGCTAGAAAATAAAACAAAATATTATGCCAATGGTGGGCAGATAATATTTAAGAATGAAGATCATATACAGGGATTATTTTTGGCAGAACCAAAAGCCACATTATCCAAACATGATCATATTGAACCTACAGCTTTCACTCTTTATGCTTATAAAAAACATTTTCTTATAGATAGTGGATATGGGCCTGATGGCGTGAATGATGTTAATAGAAGTTGGTACATTTCTCCCAAAGCCCATAATCTTCCCCTTGTAAATGGTTTTGGCCCGGATCAAAATCCTGTGTGGGGAGACAAGTTTGACGCTAAAATGGAAAATGGCTTTGCCAATGATAACATTTCCACTGCCAAGATTTCGACGAGATATCGCGATACTGATGTAGAAAGAACTGCGATTATGACAGCGGCAAATTATTTTGTTATCATCGATTCACTTTCTTCTGATGATCTTCAACGTTATATGATTCCCTGGCATGGATTAGGAGATTTTAGGATTGAGAGTCCAAATCGGGCCGTTTGGAAACAAGATGCAGCAACACTTACGGCAGAATTTATTTCATTGGAAGCGGGTATCTTACGCAGTCGATTGGGATTGAACACTTACACTAAAAAAGATAATGAGCATCAAATTGCCGAATTTGCCGTTAATGTAACTAAATCGGCCAAAGTAGTAAGCTTGCTTTTGCCGGAAAATGCAGATAATAATTTCCGGGTGGTAGATATTCACATTCACTCTAAAAATTCGGCGGTTGGGAAGAAAATTTCTAAAAATGGCACAGACGATTTACTGATCTTGGCAAAAAGTGATTGGGATTATATGGAATATGCCAGTGATGCGGAATTCTGCTTTATCCAAGATCGCCAAACCAAAACAGTTTTCTTACAAGCTGCAAGTTGGTTTAAAATAGGTGATGATATCATTTTTAAAAGTAATGAAAAAATTGATATTATGCTTGATCTGACCGGACATAATTGGCAAGGCTTCATCGATACTGACCTCGTAACCCAAGCATCCCGGCTTGGCTCTTCAGACAATTCCAATGAGATTATTTTGAACTGCTTAGTAGATCCGAAAGTTGTTTTCATTAATGATAAAATAACCCAATATAAGTGGAATGATAAGGTTATTTTGCATGATATCGAACCGGGTGTCTTTGCTTTTGGAAAACCAACCGAGGCAACAATCATTGAACCTGTGAGACAAGATTTCCCAATGTTAATGAAATTAGAAAATGGTTATTATGAAGATTTACTTGAATTAGATGAAACTGAAAAAGTGATGCTACGAAACGAGATTTTTACATATAGCAGCAAAAATATTTTAGCGCGAATCGATAGAAAAACAGACAATATGATAACCAATATTTATGGAATCGGAACCGGGATGTTGGCAAATTGTTGGGATGCAGAGGAAAGTTTTGGTTTCTCTTTGCCCCAAAAATTGGAGCTTGATCGAGATCTTTGGGGACATAGAGTTAAATATCGCGAAGAAGGAACAATCACTGCGCGAGGAATAAATCCCGATTATCAACATATCTCCATCGACGATAAACTGTATGTAAGTTATCAGGATGATTTTGAAAATTATCAGTTAGCCAGATTGGATTATTATTACAATTCGGGAAATATATATTCGCAATGGAGTCGTTTTGAAAATGATGAGACCTATGAGTTGCAGTTAAATCATCAGTATAGAAATAATTATTATAAATTTGGTCATCTAACCGATCAATACAATGAACTAACTCGGCAATATTTGGGGATTTATGGTGCGAATAAATTTATTAATCTTAATTTTATTCTTCCAAATAAAGAACTTAGAAGAGTAGATTTAAATAGTGGTTTTTCCTCAAAATATTATTCAATATTTTCAAACTTGGATTTTCAAGAGCAAATTGAAAACTTTGACTTTTCTCAAAATATAAACTTTTCGCAGAATGCTTCCTTACAATCCGGAATGGTTTATAAAGAAGATGTTTTTTCATATTTTAGTGATTTTTATCTTAAGTCTGGAACTCATTTAATTACAGTAAATTGGATAAAAGAAGATAATTCGCAGTTTCAAATGTCAGATACATTTCTACTCAATAATTTTATTATCTCTTTCATGGCGCGGAAGGCAGAAAGAAAATATGCGCGAATGGAAGTAAGCAAGCAATCTGCAACTAAGGGGATTTATACAATGTTCGATAGTGATAAGCAATGGAGCAGTGAATTAAATTTCTCCGCTTCTTCACATATTGAGCTGATTTTAAAGAACTCTTATGATCTGGAACAATGTGATTTGCACACTATTAGTTTAGGCTCATCAATTTTTTGCAAGAATCCTTTCTGGTTTGAGATTGGCAGGGAAAAAAATGATAAAGAATACTTGGAGATATTAAATTTTGCAGTTAACTTAAATTTTCCACAACAAAAGCGAGTTGATGTGATTTTTCTTTCAGCTTGGGATAATTTTGAAAATTTGGCAAATATGAGATTGAAAATTCAGCAGGCGAATAAGCAGCTGGTACCGGGAATATTAATAACGGTTTCCGATGGTGAGCTAGAGCGGATAGAGGGATATCTAAGCTTGAAATTTTAAAAAAAAGAATTTGGAAATAGATTAATTTCAATTCGTTCATATTATTCATTGCAAAAAATTTTGAGATCAAATTATTTGGATCAAATTCATTGAATTAATTTCTTTGAATCAAATGGGGAGTGTTATGATAAATTTATTACAAGAAAAATATGATATAGTTGTTATTGGTGCCGGTCCGGCCGGAAGTGTGGCGGCTCGTTTTGCGGCGGAAAATGGGGCTTCTGTATTAATCTTAGAACGTGATCGCGAACCGGGAATTCCTGTGCGTTGTGCGGAAGCAATTCCGGCAGAAAATTTAGAAGAATATATCGACATTGATGATGCTTGGATTGCTTGCAAAATATCAAAAGCAAGGTTGCACTCGCCAAATGGAAACTTCATTGAGATGCAAAACAACGGAGATGGTTATGTCTTGGAGCGTCGATTATTTGATTCTGCATTAT
>DAOWES010000060.1 GCA_030638385.1 Candidatus Cloacimonadota bacterium
TATATTCTGTTTTTAGCTCAATCATGTTTAAAACCAGATCTGATGAAATCTGATAATCTTGCAACTGATAATGCAAAGCAAAACCATCAATTGTTGTTTGAGAATAGCCATCATCCCAAGTTATTTGTTTGGAAAAAAACTTACTGCTTAAAAAATTAGTCTCCAATTGCGGTTGCCAGATTATCTCCCCGTTCCCACAATTCCAGCCTTTTTCAAGTTGGAAGTAATCTGCATTTAGCGCTATCCCCAAAAGTTTCTGTTTTGGAAAAACTAATTTGCTGCGAAACTTAGAGAAAAGATGGTTACCAAAACTATAAGATAAGACACCAATATCATCACTATTTTCGCTTTGAGGATATTCGAATTTGGTTTGAAAATAAGGAGCTTTGAAACTTATTTTTTCAAAATTTTCAAATTTATCATATTCCGCCAAACGATGGTAATTTTCCAAACTATCCGGAACAATGAAAGATTTTCCTTCAATAACAAATTTTCCAAGATTCAATTCGTCTGAAAACAAAAAGAGAGCTACTAAAGAAAAGAAGATTATCAATATCTTTTTCATTAATTATCTTCCCTTAACATTTTTTCTAGCTCGCTTTTCCTTGAAATCTGAAGTTCCGCTTCTATCACATCAAAAAGCTGCTTTGCCTCATCATTTCTATTTTCTTCAATGTAAGAGATACAAGCCAAATACTCAGCTTCTATTCTCACATCATTTATTTCCGGATATAAATATCGCACTCGCAAAAGCTCTCTAACAGCATCCTCCAAGTTGTTTTGCTTATACAAATTGTAGCCAAGTAAATATTGAGCTTTGGCTTGAATATCTTTGCGCTTGCTTTTCTTTAAATTTTCCAAAGCATCGATTACTTGAAAATTTTCCTGATCGATTTTCCAATTTATCAATCGAAGTTCTGCCTTTTGGGAGTCATATTCATTTGCAAAAACAATAAATTGCTGATAATAGTTCTCCAGCTCTTCAGTTTCAATTTCTAATAATTTCAGCCAAATATCGGCTCGTTTGCTAACTGAACTTGCTTTCTTCAAATAAATTGCGGCAGCTGACAAATTATTTTCATTTAACTCCAAAATTGCCCAATTATAAAGAAGCTCGGCATCTGTTTTCCGAAAATCCAATTCTTCAAATAGTTTTCTTGCCTTTGCCACATCATTAATATGAGCATAACTAAGTGCTTGCATCAATTTATATTCAAAAAGATCAATCTCTAATTCATCCCTTTTTTCAAGTTCATTTACAGCGGCAATAGTTAATTGCCATTTTTTTTCTTCAAAAACATATTCCACTTTTTCAGTAAGCAACATCTGCAAAACTTCCGCTCTTATCTCTCTATTCAGAAGTTCATCAGAGATTTCAGCAAAATCTCGCATCTCGGTCAATTGGCACGACCAACGCAAGCCGTTTAGAGCATTTTTCAAGATCTTCATTTCTGATGTTTGTTTAAATAAAAATTTATAGGCCTCGATAGCGTGAGAATAATTTCCCAAATTGTAATATGAATCGGCAATGGCAACTTGCGCTGAGAGTAGATATTTTTGCCGGGAAAAATTATTTTGGTATTGTGTGAAAAGCGAGATTGCCAAAGCATAATCTTCGGCACTAAAAGCTGCATTTGCTGCTTTGAAGATATAGTCGTCTGCCGCAACAGAAGATCCAGCCAAGCGTTCGTAGATTTTTGCAGCTTGATCAAACTTTTTCAGTTGATACAAAGTCCAAGCTTTTTTAGCCAGAACTTTTTCTTGTTCAGAAGCAATAAGCGTATATTTCTCCGCTGCGATAAATTTTTCTAAAGCGCCATTATATTTACTCTGTGCAAAGAGGATATCACCACTCAGCAAGTTTTTTTCAAAAAGATATCTCTCTTCATTGGGAACTTTGGAGAGTTCAGTCATTGCCATGGAAAAATCTTTATTTACCAAAGCAATTTTAGCTAAACGGTGATGAGTAAAACCAACATCTACCCTACCTTCCAAAGCCGAGCGATATGCTTTTTTAGCCGAATCAATCTTATTTTGAAGAAGATAAATTTCTCCACGATAAAACCTGCTCATGCCCAATTTATCCGATTCCGGATATGATCCCAGTTTATTGAAATTCACCATTGCATTTACAAAATCTTTGTTTCGATAATAGCCAAGAGCTCGTTTGTAGATTGCTTCATCACGAAACAGCATATTACTTTCCTTGGCCAAATATCTTGAAAAATGCTCATCAGCTAATTGATATTCCTTTAGTTGATATAAAGATTCCGCTAATAGATAATTTGCTTTTTCCAGATTACCGTTATCGATCTGATATTTCTTTGCGTTAATTAGATTTTCTTTCGAAACCTGATAATTTTTTGAGACAAAATTATTATATCCGATCTGAAAATAGGCTGATCCGATAAAGGGATGATTGGGATTTTCATGAATGAATATCTTAAGCTTTTCGTTAGCTCTGCTTCTATTTTCTTCAATTTTTGCCAAATAGAAATAACTATTTACTGCTAATTCTTCATTTTCCGATTTTTGTAGTTTTCCCAAAATCTCTTTCGCTTTATTCACATTCTCTTTTAGTAATGATAAAGCCAAATAGTATTCAGCTTTTTCAGCTTTTAGCTCTTCTAAATATGTTGCTACTTCGGAAAAATCTCCCAATTCAAAATATGTTATCCCCAACAATAATCGATAATCTAAATAATAACTTGAATCAGAATTAATGCGCTTGAGCCCGTTTGAAATAATCTTATCATATTCCTGTTTTTCAATTTTATTTTCAATCCACAAAATTATTGTCAAATCACGATATTTACCGGTCGCATTTTTTAGCACATCATCATACAGTTCATCGACTTTAGCGTTTTCATCCAAAGATATCAGAACTTCCATTTTAGCAGCTTTAATCTTTGATAATTGTGATTTGGCAACCTCTTCCGCTTGCCGGTAAAAGGTCAAAGCAGTCTGAAAATCTTGGCGCTTTTGTTGAATCTTTCCCAAGAAATAAAGAGCTTGGCTAATTTGGTCGTGATCGGCAAATTCCTTTCTGAAGTTCTCAAAAATCTGTTCTGCTTTGGTGTAATTTTCCAACATAAAATAGCTTTGCGCCAAACCTTGCATTACTTCGGCTCGAATGGTCGGATTATCACTCTTTTCATAAAGATAGCTGTAATATTCTTTGGCATGAGCATATGCTTTTTGCTTTAGTAAGGTATTAGCCAAGAAAAACTTCGCATCATCCAAAAATTTACTATTGGGATATTTGTGAATGAAACTGTTCAATTCTGTTTTGGCTAATTTATCATTACCGTCAGAATATAATCCAATGGCAAATTTCAGATCATCAATTTCCGTGGCAAAAGAGAAACTTATGGCTATAAGAAAAAGTATTAAAATTATTTTTTTCATCTCTATCCTCTACTTATTATTTCAGGAATCGAATTTTTTATTTCAAAATTATCCATCACATCAATGCACCTGATATTATCTAATTTTTTCTTACCGATGTAGATAAGATCTAATCCAAATATCGAAAAAAGTCTGGCAGTATCGGCATCATCTGTAAAAAAGACTTTTCCCGACACAGCCATTTTATATTTTTCAAATAAATCTTGCAGCGGATACTTCTGCAGAGAAACAAACTCTGCCGTGTCAATCTCAGCACCAACCAGAAAAATTTCATCTGAATAATCTTTTTTCAGATTATCTATCAGAATTAAACATTTTTTGCCGGAAACACTATTGCCAATATCAAGTACAAAACGATCTTTATTACTCTCAATCATTAATGATAGTTGCAAATTTTCATTATAAAAATCACTATCTTCAAAAAATTGTTCAAGCTTGTAAACAAGTTCTACTTCACTATTCAATAAAGGTTCAAACAACAGATTATATCTATTATCGATATCTGCAATAGCACAATTTACTTTTGTGTCTAAAATATCTAACACACTATCTTCATCGGAAAAATTGATAATAAATTCTTTATCTGCTTCCTCTATTTTTTCTAATGAATTTATGGAGAAATTTTCCGCTAATTGAATATTTCCCCAAAAGCTCAGCTGGCTTGATGGTAGATAAAATTTAATTTCGGAAAATTGATCTTTCCAACTTGCAAACCGACTTAGTAACTGATAATTGATATAACTGCTTGGTGTGAAGCAAACAGAAAGACTCTCGCCCGAAATTATCAGCTTCGAAAATTCAATTATCTCCTGTTGAGGTGATTTTTTAAATAATTTTTCAAATATTCTTTTCATAATTCCTTTCAAAAAAATTTAACTATTTTTCAATTTCTATTTCTTTATCTCGTTTATTTAGAGAGGAATAGCAATGAACACAGTAGTCCCTTGATCTTCCTTACTATTTATCCAAATTTTACCTTTGTGTAATTCGGTTATCAATTTTGCCGTAGCTAATCCTAAACCAAGTCCACTTGATCTGTATTCAATATTTCCCGATTTATGCGCATAAAGTTTATTTAGTTCATAAAACTTTTGGAATACATTAGTTAACTCACCCTTTGGAATTCCCATTCCATTATCTTGAATGTAAATAACAATCGATTCTTTATTATTAATTTCCTCTTTTTGGAAGGCCGAATGTCTAGCGCCAATGGTAATTGTGCCAAAATCTTTTGTAAAACGAATCGCATTTAATCCGATATTAGTAATTAGCAAATGAAATGCTTCCCAATTTATTCTTATCGAAGGCAGGTTATCTTCAATTTCGATTTTAAAGTGCATATTTCGAGATACTGAGATCTCGCGCAGTTCCTCAGCTACAATTTTGAGAATATCATCGATATCTGTTAAAATTGTCTCAACTCGATTTATTTGATTATAGCGGCTAAAATTAACAATATCATTTGTACGATTAAAGAGATTATTTACACTTGATTGCATTGTTTTAAAAACGTCTTCCTCATTTTCTTTTAGGTTCGATTTTGCTAATCTATTTATATAACCTTGCAAAGTTACAAGAGGCGTTTTCAGCTCATGAGAAACAATATTAATGAACTCATTTTTCAGCTCATCTAAAGATTTTATTTCTTTATTTTTCTGATTCAATGCTTCATATTGCTTTGCATTTCTATATGCTACAGAAATTTGATTATTCAGCAAATCCATAAATTCTTGATTGATTTGAATTTCCACATCGGTATTATTCAGATTATCAAAATACATAAAAGCAACAATCTCATGATCTACAATTATTGGTGAACAATAAACCGAGATTTGCGCTATATCGGCGGCAATAAATCTATCGAAAAAGCTATCTTTACTAACATCTTTTATCAGGATTGGTCTTTGCTGTTTTTGTACTTCACTAATCACATCTTTACTAATGTAAGTATAATTTTTCAGCATATGTTTAGAATTATCCATCGCCACATCATAAACATAATTTTCATTTTCATCTTTGGAAATGAGAAATCCTCGCGAAGCTCCGATAAAATCCATCGTAAATGCTGTAACTTCTTGATTTAATTTATCTGTATTCATGATGGAGAAAAAAGCCTGTGTCATAATAACAAATTTACGCATTAGTTCCATATCGGCATTTAGTTCAGCAAAATCATTAATTCTAAGCAAAATGGCTGTTAGATGGAGGCGCAATGTAGTTATTGCATTCATTTCATATCGTTGAAAATCAAGTTCACCATTATCGGAAATAACCATCACTCCCACGATTGTAGAACGAATCTTTAATGGGACAAAGATGATGTGATTCCCATCAATTTTGTCCTTCTTTGATTTTCCCGCATCCATACAATTTTGAATTCTCTTTCGAAATTTATCGGAATACAAAACATCTTCCTTGATATTGTAAGATAAGAACGGTTTTGCTCTTACTTTTAATTCATCAAATAAAATTATCGCATAGCGATATGGGGTAAATAAATTTTTGATCACTTTATCGATGAAAAAACGAATGCGTTTTACCTCTTTTAATTTTACCACAGAATAAAGTTCTTCCTGCCAAGCTAATATTCTTTTTGAGCGTGAAGCGATCTTTATGCTAATCAAATCAAAAGGATCATTTAGATAATATTTAGTTTTATGGAAGAATTTTGCCCGATCATGTTTAGGGATATTTTGGGAAACTTCTTCAATTTTCTTCTTATATTCACAAAAATAAGAGTTCGCCATTTTCTTTTCTTTTAGATATGAATAGATTTGAATTAAAATTTCATTGATCTCAATTTCTAAAAGGAAGAAATTATGCTCTTGCACTATTTCCATAACAGAAAGCAAATCTCGAATAATTTTTCGTAAGCTTTTATTGGAGTCTAAAAGTTCTGTCTTCAAGCGAAGCATATCTGAAACTTGTTCCCAATAAAAGAAATTATATTTTTTACATAATGTTTGAGCTTTAGAGCTATATTCTTGAGCTTTATCGATCTCTCCGATATTCAAATAACATTCGGTAAGTCTAATATAACTAATCATCTGAGCATAAATACTTTGAGTTTTCTTGGAAAATTCATATGATTTATCGATCTTCTCTTTGGCCTTTTGGGGCTCATTTTTAATCATCAGTAAATGGCCCGAAATCTGATTGAAAAATTCATTTTCTTTATTCTTGGCAAAAAGTGATTTATATCTATTTATTCGATGCTCAATTTTTTCATAATCTCCAATGGCAAAAAGGTAGTAAAAATAGCTTTTTACAAGTGGGGTAATGGCATCAATATCTCCCGAAATCATCTCCGGAGCATTTTTTTTGATAAATGAATAGTAATAATTTAGATTATAAATCTTACTTTTAGCAATACCTAAGTTGTAGATGATATCATCATAGAACAGCTTATTCTCCATATTCTCAGACATTGAATGGGCTTTTAACAAGTATTCTTCTGCTTTGACAAAATCTCCCAGTTTGATATATGTTTCACCAAAATTCAAATTTGTTAGTAAAATCAAAACTGTTGAATTATGTTGTTTACTTATCTTCATCGCCTGTTCAAAAAATTCCAAAGCTGTATTTGTATCGCCTTTTATCAAAGCTACATCACCTAAATTGTTGTAAATTGTACCTAGTTTTTTACTATATTTTACTTTCTCCCAAATCTTTCGAGTAATCTGGTAGTTTTTTGTAGTTTCTTCATAATTTCTTTTTTCCCGATATAAGATGGCTAATATGTTATGAATTCTTCCTAGTTTCACAAAATACATAGCATCATTTCCGGTATTTATCGTAGGTATAAATTCTTCAATTAAAGTAATTCCATCATCAATATAATTCATTTCAAGCATATAGCTAGCTTTTAGAATTATCAAAGAAATAAGAAGATCTTCATTCTGACTATATTTCTCAATTTCACTTATAATCGTTTTTACAGCGTCATGATTTTTTATGATAAGATATAGTTCTCCTAATTTCAGCAAAATAAATATCTTCAGTTTTCCTGTAATACAGATTGCATTAGCTTTTTCCAAATGAGTTTTGGCCAATGAATATTTATTATGAGCCAGATGGAACAAACCAATAAGCAAATTTTTCTCGGAAGTTTCTTTCATATTAATTATTGAATCTTTCAGTTTACCGGAAAGCGTATCATACATCGCCCATTCCGATAGTTCAATCAGTTTTATCAGATCTCGAATCTTATCCTGAGGCTCTATTTGATCGGAATATTGAAAATTCATCTCCACAATTCTACGAATTACATCGAAAGCTTCTTCAAAATAATGTTCCTCTATTAATAAATTCAATAATTGATAATTAAAACGTTTAATTGAGAACAGATCATTAATTTTCTCAGCATGTTCTATTATGCCATGTAATGTAACTATCGAATGAATTCGCTTATCATGAAAATATTTAATCACACTAGAAGAAACCATCTCTTCCATTACAGTATTTATTTTTTTAATGAAATACTCTTTTACTTCTTTGAAAGTAAAGACAAATCCTGCCTCTGTTTCACGCAATATTTCGTTATTTATGCAATCTTTAATAAAGAAAAAAATCTCTTTATCATTAATATCTAATATATTCTCGATTAGTTCTTTGGTTAGAGGAGTAAGCACCGCCGCTAATTTCTGTAACTTTTCAACAGAAGTTGGGAGTAATTGTTCAATTTTCTCCTCAATAAAAAACCTTAGTTCAAAGGGCAACTGGTAATTATCGATATCTATATCAAAGAAAAACTTATCCTCATCCCAAATCAATCTTCTTTGAGTAAGATCAATTAGAATATTTTCCAAAAACATCGGATTCCCATTTGATCGTTGCCAAAGTTTTTCCACAAATTCTTGCGGAGGTTTTACACTAAGCAACTTACTTATATATTCCTCTGTTTTCTTCATCGACAAAGGCTCAATTGAAATTTCCACAGGATGAATCAGGCCCTCTATTTTACGAGGATCATTGATACATAGTATTATTAAAATTGGTAATTTTGTAACTTCATGAGAAATGAAATTTATGAATTTAATAACCTCTTTGCTAAGATACTCTCCGGCTCGAATAGTAAATATCAGCGGTTTCTCTTGTGATAATTGAAATATAAATTTTGAGGCGGAGATATAATCAAGATCAAGATCTTTTTTCCCTTGCTCAATCTTGAAAGCAGCATCTTCCGATTCAAAAAGATACTCACGCATTTTATCTGATATTTTGTTGAACGGATCAGCAAATTTATTATTTAATTCTGCGGCAAAATAGAACTCCTTTATCAGCGCAAAGAAAGGATCTTTACTTTGTGGGCCACATTGATAATCAAACCTATAATATTTATCATACAAAATGTGATATCGGAACAATGAGATTGCGTTTGTTTTCCCTAAACCTTTTCCTGCTTTCAATACGATGATTTTGCCATTACCATTTTCTATAATTGGAACATAATCTAAGAGTTGATGAGCATAATCATCTCGAACGATATAATCACTAAATTTGATATTATTCACAATAGAGTGGGAATGAGAAAAGGGATAATCAGTAACTTGAAATTTGTTTATAAAAGTAATAATGCTTTCGATATCAGAGAATCTATCTTCCGGATTCTTCTCTAATAATTGGAGAATTAGTGTTTCTAATTCCGGAGGAATATCTTCATTTAGTTCTCGTGGAAATTTAGGAAGAAGATTAAAATTATTTCCCGCAATAAAGCCTGAAATTTGCTCGGTGGAATAGGGTAAAATGCCGGTAGTGATTTTATATAAAATTACACCCAACGAATAAAAATCACTTTGAGGTACCGGATTTTTTCTTAAGTAAATCTCCGGAGCAATAAAGGGAAGTGTTGAACTGATATTCTGCTGTTTTCTCTCCACATCAATTTTGGTAAAACCATAATCCATCACTTTCAGTTCTGTTTTATTCTCTTTCTAACACTATACCTTCTTACGTGTCAGCATGCCGTGAATCACTATCGCAATTGAACAGCCCCCTGCCTTTTGTTGTCGCATTTATTATTATACACCCGACCCGCTTGCCTTGCAGCCTTTCAA
>DAOWES010000264.1 GCA_030638385.1 Candidatus Cloacimonadota bacterium
CAAATAATTAATGAGTTAACAATTAGAAAATATATTGGGACAAAATTTTCAGAAACAAGAGAAGTTGATGAAAAAAAATTAGAAAAAATTTACCAAGAAAATATCGATTCATTCAAGACTCAAGTGATGGTAAAAGCTTCTCATATCCTGATAAAAGGCAATGATGAGAAGAGCCTCAAAAAGATTATTGAAATTCGAGAAAGAATAAATTCATCGAAAGAGTTTCATGAAGAAGCTAAAAAATGCTCTGAGTGTCCAAGCTGCTGTAATTCAGGAGATTTGGGATATTTCTCATTTGGGAAAATGGTAAAAGAATTTGATAATGTAGCTTTTAATCTTGAGATTGATCAAATAAGTGAACCGGTGAAAACCCAATTTGGATACCATTTGATAATGGTGACAGATAAAAAAGCCAGCAAAATTGCTAAATTTGAAGAGGTGAAAGATTCATTGAAAAAACGTCTTCAGCAAATAGAAACAGAATTAAATATTGTTAAGCATATCAAAGAACTACGTGCCAAGGCCGATGTTGAGATTTATGAGGAAAAATTATGAGTAAACGAGCAATAATTCTTGTATTGGATGGGGTCGGTGTAGGAGCACTTCCCGATGCATCCAATTATGGAGATATTGGCTCAAATACGATAAGTAATGTTGCCCGAGTAGTTGGCGGGCTTAAGTTGCCAAATTTGCAGAAACTTGGTATAGGCAATATTGTGAAAATCCAAGGTGTACCTGAGAATGAAGAAAACCTTGCTGCTTTTGGTAAAATGGCGGAAATAGCTTTGGATAAAGACAGCTCAAGTGGTCATTGGGAGATTGCCGGATTAGAAGTTAAGCAAAAATTCCCAACCTATCCAAATGGATTTCCATGTGAGATATTAGATAGATTTATCGAACTTACAAATGTTCCGGGAGTATTGTGTAACAAGCCTTATTCGGGAACAGAAGCTATTAAGGATTTTGGTGAAGAGCATATTAAAACCAGAAAGCCAATCGTTTATACTTCGGCTGATAGCGTGTTTCAAATTGCGGCGCATGAAGATGTTTATCCAATTGAAAAATTATATGAAATTTGCCATATTACTCGTGAACAGATATTTGGGGGAGATCCAAATATTGGACGGATTATTGCGCGCCCGTTTTTGGGAAATGATAAAGATGATTTCTACCGTACCGGAAACCGCAAAGATTATTCGGTTGCACCTCCCCGCGATACACTTCTTGATATCATAAAAAAATCCGGCTTGGAAGTTGCCGGAGTTGGTAAAATCGAAGATCTTTTTGACTTTAATGGGTTAACCAAAAGTATTCATACCAAAACGAATCAGGAAGGAATTGAGCAGACTATTGCCTATTTACAGGAAATTGATTCCGGTTTGATTTTTATTAACCTGGTAGATTTTGATAGTAAATGGGGACATCGGAATGATGCGGAAGGTTTTGCCAAGGGATTGGAATATTTTGATTCATCTCTTCCCGGAATTTTGGCAAATTTAAAAGATGAAGATCTTTTGTTTATCACTGCTGATCATGGTTGCGATCCAACTATGCCCGGAACAGATCATACCCGTGAATATATTCCACTTTTGGTTTATGGTAAAAATATTTTAGGAACAGATTTAGGAATACGTTCGACATTTTCTGATATTGCAGCAACAATTTCAGATTTCCTAAAAGTTGAAATGCCCGAAAATGGAACTTCATTTCTGAAAGATTTACAAAAAAAAATAGAGGAGTAGTTTATGGTAAAATTAGGCGTAAATATTGACCATGTAGCAACTATTAGACAAGCAAGGCTGGTAATGGAGCCGGATCCGGTTTTTGCAGCAGCTATTGCAGAGCAAAATGGAGCAGATCAGATTACTATTCACCTGCGCGAAGATAGAAGACATATTCAAAACAGAGACTTGAAAATATTGCGTAGTACAATTCAAACAAAATTAAATTTGGAGATGGCTGCTTCAGAAGAGATGATTGCAATTGCCAAGAACAGCCTACCGGATACAGTTACATTAGTTCCGGAGAAGCGCGAGGAATTGACTACTGAAGGCGGTTTGGTGCTGCTTGAAGAGCACAAAGAAATGATTGCAGAATTAAAAGCGGTAAATATTGAAGTTAGTGTTTTTATTGAGCCGGATATCGAGATGGTTAAATTTGCCAAGAAAATTGGTGCAGACACTGTGGAGATTCATACCGGAAGATATGCAAACTTAACAGATAGCAAGGAAATCGAAGAAGAGCTCATAAGAATTAAAAAGGCAGCTAAGCAAGTGAAATCAAGTGGGATGCGAGTTGTGGCAGGTCATGGTTTGAATTATCATAACACTCAAGCTTTAGTTGAATTGGAGCTATTTGAAGAGTTTAATATAGGTCATAGTATCATTTCAAGAGCAGTTTTCAGCGGCTTGGCTGAAGCTGTGAAAACGATGAAAGAGATTGTGAAATAATTTATTGGAAGAGATATTGGTCCCAAGCATTTTATGTTTGGGGCTTTTTTTTTAGGGGTAGATAAATATCATTATCAACGAACTACACGAACAATAGTAACAAATCTACAATAACGTATTTTCTTTGTGCTCTTCGTGATTTTGGGTCTTTGTGGTAACCTATTTTTTTCACCACGAAATCCCTAAGGCACTAAGTTCCCTAAAAGATTAATTTTGTATCTGTTTAAATTACACTCACGTATCTTCTTTGTGTTCTTTGTGTCTTCGG
>DAOWES010000251.1 GCA_030638385.1 Candidatus Cloacimonadota bacterium
GAACATGCTATTGAACAATTCTACAATGACAAATTAAACGATTACTATAAATCTGCTTTAGATGAAATAGATGAAAATCCAATAAACGCTGGCGAAGCTACAAATATTGAATGGGAAAAAGGCAAAGATTTAGTTGCGACTTTCAGATTTGAAGTAATGCCAAAAATCGAAGTTAAAAATTATAACAATTTAGAAATTCCTTTTGAAGAAACTAAATTCGAAGAAAAAATGATTGATGAAACAATCCAAGATTTCCGTGAAAAAATGGCTACAGAAAAAGAGATCGAAGATAAGATTGAAGAAGGCCATACCGTAAAGGCAACCATCGGATTCTTAGATGAGGAAGGAAACATTTCCAAAGAAATCAATCGTGAATTTATTGCTAGCGATAACGTTTACTGCAAATCTTTCAATAATAAAATTATTGGTTCAAAAGTAGGTGATGACTTTACAAGCATTCTTTTCACTAAATCCGAGACAACTAATGACGAAGAAATTGGTGAAAAATTCAGAGGTGCAGATTTTAATGTTAAAATAGATTCTGCTAGCGAAAAAGAGCTGCCGGAACTTAACGACGAATTTGCCAAAGACCTGGAATATGATTCTGTTGCACAACTTCGTGAAACTATTGAAACCGAACTTAAAAAGAAACTTGAACAAGAAAATAGAGAACAACTTCACAATGCTATCGTTTCAAAACTTATCAAAGAAAATCCTTTTGAATTGCCAGCAAGCTTGATCGATAAATATGCTGAAGATATGGCAAAACCTTATGCAGAAGCTTATAAAATGGATGTAGAAAAACTTATTCCAATGTATAAGTCATTAGCAGAATTCAATATGAAAAGCCATTACCTTATCGAAGAATTGAAAAAAGTTGAAAACATCAATATAACTGACGAAGATAAAGAAGCATTAATTGCTGAAGATGCAAAAAATGCAAATATGGATTTGGAAAAGTTCAAAGAGGTTAATAAAAGCCAAATTGAATCCAAAGACTTTAAGTACATTGCGGAAGAGAAAAAATTATTTGATTTAATCAAAAAAACAGCGAAATATGTAGCTCTTCCCAAAAAGGAAGAAACAGAATAAGGAGAATTGTATGGCATTAGTTCCAATAGTAGTAGAACAAAATGGAAAATCAGAAAGAGCATATGATATTTATTCTAGATTGCTCAAAGATAGAATCATCTTTCTAGGCACTGCTATCGATGATAACATTGCAAATCTCATTATTGCTCAACTTCTGCATTTAGAAGCAGAAGATCCGGATAAAGACATCTACATGTACATCAACAGCCCGGGTGGTTCAGTAACTGCAGGTTTAGCTATTTATGATACAATGCAGTACATCAAGCCGAACGTTAGTACAATCTGCTTAGGACAAGCATCCAGCATGGGCGCACTTTTGCTCGCTTCCGGACAAGCAGGTAAGCGTTTCGCTCTTCCAAATAGTAGAATCATGATCCACCAACCGCTTGGTGGAGTTCAAGGTCAAGCATCTGATATCCAGATTGCTGCATCTGAAATTTTGCTCTTAAAAAAGCAACTTAATGATATCTTGAAAAATCAAACAAAACAGCCTTTAAAAAAGATTGAAAAAGATACGGATAGAAACTTCTTCATGAGTGCTACTGAATCGGCTGAATATGGAATAATTGACGAGGTTATTAAATCTCGCAAATAAGGAGAATTTGTGGAAAATAAGCACGAAAGTAACTGCTCTTTTTGCGGAAGAGCAGAATCTGAAGTAGGCGCAATGATAAAAGGAATCAGTGGAAACATATGTAATGAATGTATCGACATGTGTTCAACCATCATGGATTCCGATGCTGAAGAGCATGAATTGGATGACTTTGCACTTCCTACTCCCAGAAAGATCCATGAATTTTTAAATCAATATGTTATTGAACAAGAACATGCTAAACGAGTAATTTCTGTAGCAGTTTATAATCATTACAAACGTATTTTCAAACAAGATCCAAAAGATGATATTGATATTGAAAAGAGCAATATTTTGCTTTTGGGACCTACCGGATCGGGAAAAACACTTATTGCTCAAACATTGGCAAGATTACTCAAAGTTCCTTTTGCTATCGCTGATGCAACAACATTAACTGAAGCTGGTTATGTTGGTGAAGATGTGGAAAACATCTTGGTAAGATTATTGCAAAATGCCAACTATGATGTAGCAAAAGCGGAAAAGGGAATTATCTATATCGATGAACTTGATAAAATTTCCAGAAAATCTGAAACACCATCAATTACACGTGATGTTTCAGGAGAAGGAGTTCAACAAGCTCTTCTGAAAATTTTGGAAGGAGCAAAAGTTAACGTACCACCAAAAGGTGGTAGAAAACATCCTCATCAAGATTTTATCGAATTAGATACTAAAAATATTCTTTTCATCGCCGGTGGTGCATTTGTTGGATTAGATAAAATTGTGCAAAACCGACTAAAGCAAAAATCGGTTGGTTTTGATGTTGAGCTTTCAAAGAAAATAAATAATAATGATGAGCTTCTTAACAAAGTAAGCCCTCACGATTTAATGAAATATGGGATTATTCCTGAGCTTATCGGTAGAATACCTGTACACAGTACATTGCAAGAGTTAGATGAAAAAGCTTTAGTACAAATTCTTACTAAGCCCAAAAATGCAATTTGCAAACAATATCAAAAGCTTTTCGAAATCGAAGATGTAAATCTAGATTTTTCAGCTGATGCATTAAAAGAGATCGCATCGTCTGCCATTAAACAAAAAATTGGTGCTAGAGGTTTACGTGCTATTATGGAAAAATTCATGCTAGATATAATGTATGAACTCCCCGATATGAATAATGTGCAAGAATGTTTGATTTCAAAAGATGTAGTTTTAGGAAATAAAAATCCTGTATTTTCATATAAAGAAAATACAGAAGATAAATCAGCGTAACAAAATACTATATAATATTTATATAATATAATAGCCAGTGAAGAACTCTTCACTGGCTATTAAAACATTCCCCTCTTCCCTCGAACAATATCCCTCATATCTAATTTCCCCTTTTATCATAACACTATTATAGTAGCATCATGTATTCCAAACTAGATAAACATTAATGTAATATTTTACTGCAATCCCTATCTCTTTATATAACAGTCTGTTGTATTTACTATTACATACTTTTTAGTAAAAAATGAATCGCTATGTCATTTTATTTCGTGGGACAATTCCGACACAGTTGGACAGATGTGCCTCATTTTCCCTTCAATTAACTTTTCCAAATAAATCAACATTGATATTCTCAGGTGATTTTAAATCTGAAAATACATTAAAATAAAC
>DAOWES010000269.1 GCA_030638385.1 Candidatus Cloacimonadota bacterium
AAAGATGTGAGAAATAATTTTTTGTATCTTCCAAAATCATGGTTATATTACCCGGCCAATACTGAGCCGGTAATCTTTTATTTTTTTCGTGCAAAGTTAATTCATATCGAGCTAACCAAGAAATTGATGGCATGAGAATAATGAATCCCTTTGCACCATCACGCTTTTTAAATTTATTTATCTTCCGGCAGCTTTCCTTACTAAAAGCACTGCATCCAATTCCATACATATAGCCTGTGTAGTGTAAAAGGATGGTATTTTCATCCCACACATTTAATATCTTTTGCTCATTAATTTCATAAATCTTTTTCATTTCTACTCCAGATAGTTCAAAGGATCTACCGGCTTTCCTCTTTTTCTAAGCTCAAAATGCAAAAATGGTTCTTCTGCCGAACCGGAGCTACCCGATAAGGCAATCTTCTGGTTTTTGCTAACAGTATCTCCCTTCGTTACCAATAAACGACTATTATGAGAATAGAGTGAGAAAAAGCCATTTTTATGATCGATAATTATCAGCTTACCCGCGCCACTATACCATTGCGCAAAAGCAATAACCCCATCATCAACGGCTATCACTTCGGTTCCTTCAGGCACTGCGATATCAATCCCATTATTCAAAATACTCACTTTATATTTATCAGTAGGTTGCTCGCCAAATTTTCGCAAAATCTCTCCCTTTGCCGGCCAGCCCAACCTTTCACTACTAAATTTGTAAGAATAATCTTCTGCAGTCAATTCAGATTGCAATTTGCTTATCAGATTATTTAAAGCTTTAACTGATTTCTCTAACTCTTTCCGCTTCCGCTTTGCTTTTTTTTCTTTTTCAGTTAATCGCGTAATATCAGTTTGCAAGGTTTTCATTTTTTTAGAATATTTGGTGCCTCGTTTCTTCTCGACAATCCGGCTCCAGATCAAATCTTCATATTTCTTATTATGCTTCTTCTTAGTTGTTTCCAAACCACTTTTGGTATTTTCAAATATATTTATCTCTTCGGCAGTTCTTAGAAGCAAAGCAGCCAATAATCTTCCATCATACTTCTCTTCAGCATAAATCTTTCCCTGGTAGTGTGCTTGGAATAACTTGAGATATTCGCGCTGACATAAAGCTTCCAAATTATCAAGATGACTTGCTGTTTTATTGATTTCAGATTCTGTTTTCAAAAGCGTTTCTTTAGCATTTTTTTCAGATTTCTTTAGCTTCTTCAGCTTCTTTTCTGTTGCACGCTTCTTCTTTTTAAAGGCGTTTAAATCTGCTGTTGATTTTACTTTACCGGCTTCGGCCTGCTTTATCATCTCTTCTTGCGCTTTTAGTTGTTGCCTAAGCTCATCCAATTGCTGTTTTTTGGAATCTAAATCTTGCCCAAACAAGCTTGTAGAAAATACAAAAAATAACAATATCCCATATTTCATTGCTCTAATTTTCAAATTTATTTTTCTCCATAAAGCATTATTTTTTTTAGAAAATTTTTCGATCTCTGTAATGTTGTCAAGATTTGGATTTATCTACCATAATGCTCTAAAATAAATTTTCCAAAAACTTTCAAACAAATATCTTATTCATAAGATTCAAGCCATACTTTCCAATACTTTGAGATATTGGCTCCTTAAATGCCAATATCACTCAATATGGATAATCTAAAAGACTCAAACCTTCTATAAATTACTCTACTCTATCGCGCTTTCTTTCGCTTATAACTAATCTGCACAATTGCCATAACCATAATAATTCCGCTAAAAATTTGAATTGCGGATAAGGAATTATGATTGATCAAATAATCAAACATCACAGCCGAAATGGGAAAGAAAAGCTCACAAATAGTAGAGACAATTGCCTTTACTTTATTCAAACCAAAATAAAACAAGAATATGGCGCCGGAACCTGTAGTAATGGCAATGATAACAAAAAGCAACCAATGCGTTGAAGTTACATTGGAAAATTCACCCAACCGATTAGTTAACAGCACAAAGATAAGCATCAAAATTGAAGTAAACCCAAATCGATAAAAATTGGTTGTATAATAGGGATATTTGGAAAGTGCTTTTTTCCCTAAAACAGTAGCGCTACCAAATGAAAAGGCAGCCACTATCGCCCAAATAGCTGCTTGAATAAGATTCGCATCTGTAGTTATATGCGGCAAGTGCCAACCAAACGTGAGAAAATAACTGGCAATAACAGCAATAATAGCCCAATAATAGAAACGTTTCCCAATTTTTTCTTTGAGAAAGACTGCAGCTAAGGTTATTGCAAAAACCGGTTGTAACTTTTGCAATAACACAACCACCGAAAGATGCTGAAAATGTACCAAGAAAAGAGCTTTCACAATTGCCAGCGTCCCCAATGCACCACCAAAAAACGCAATCGCCAAGAACAACAAAATATCTTTTCTACTAAACTTCTTAAGATACTTATATTGATTAAAGAGAAATAGATTCATAATTACAAATGGCACTATATGCAGCATAAATACAACAAAACCAACATTTAAATCATAAAGTCTGGGAGTAAGGACTACTCCATCAAAACCCCATAAAATTGCAGCAATAATTATCGCTGTTGCTCCGATATATTTTTCCCTATTCATCACATATCCTTAATTATTTTTTGAGTTTATAAAAAAAAAGAAGAGCCCGGCGTCAAGAATATCTATCGGCCGGGCTCGCACTCTATCTACTTTAGATATAACTACTCTACACTCAATACATCTTTGAATGCTTGCACAAATGATTCTTTGGGTAATGCTCCCATCGCCATCTGAGGTTCACCTTCTTTTGGACAGAACAATAAGCTTGGAATACTACGTACACCAAAGGCTGCGGCTAATTCTTGTTGTTTTTCTGTATTTACCTTATAAATGTTAAGCTTTCCAGCATACTCTTTCGCAAGTTCTTCCAACACAGGTGCAACCATTTTACAAGGACCACACCAATCTGCATAAAAATCGATTACACAAGGGAGATCACCTTCAAATTTCCAATCCTTGTTAGCTTCAAAATTAAATACTTTTTCTTTAAAAGTCTCTTTTGTTAAATGTTCCATTTTAGCTCTCCTGATATTTTTTTAAAAGCTTTCTGCACAATTGAATGTTTTGTAAAACCTCACTCCCTCGCCTCGTAGAAAAATGAACTCGTAAAAAGCCTGAAATCCTCAAATGCTGTCATTCTGAGCGGAGACGAAGAATTCTTTAACTTGTTATCTTGCAATATCCTTCGTCTCCGCTCAGGATGACAAATTTCTCTTTTTTAGGAGTTCATCAAACAAAAGATTAAATTATCAATTATGCAAAATTAATTTCTTATTTATTTCGAAAGGAGAGAGCTTATATGAATTTTTACAACTCACATAAGCTCTCTCAAAATAATTTAAATCCATCCAAATAAACGAATTAATACTTTCTTAAACTATTTAATTAACACCATTTTACGACTTAAAGTAGCCCTACCATCCAAACTCAAGGAGTAGAAATAAATCCCGGAAGAAACAGATTTGCCGTTATCATCAGTTCCGTTCCAAACCACACTATGCTGTCCGGGAGCTAATTTTGCATTAACCAGATTTTTTATCTTCTGACCTTTTACATTATATACAACAAGCTCTGCGTTCTCAGCGCTCTCTGCAGTAAGATTAAACGAGATAGTAGTCTCCGGGTTGAACGGATTGGGATAGTTGCCATTCAAAGCGGTTCCGGCAACAATATCATTATCCGCACTTACACCTGCGTAAATAAAGTCAACTGTAATGATTTCAGATTCGTAGGCGCCACAAGCTGCAGATACACCGGCAGTATAATTCTGATCCAAAACCAGTCCTGTCAGTTGATATTCATTGGCGTTGATGCCGGCAGCTATATTTTC
Organism: Candidatus Cloacimonadota bacterium; assembly: GCA_030638385.1. GTDB lineage: Bacteria > Cloacimonadota > Cloacimonadia > Cloacimonadales > TCS61 > DAOWES01. The sequence goes on from DAOWES010000269.1 coordinate 3,853, forward strand.
ACCATCAAGATAAACATTGTAAGTGACAGTTCTAACAACAACAGCATCTACCATAAATATGGACGCATCGTCTGACACGCAATGAATTCCAATGTACACGTTCTGACCATAGTAATCACTCAGATTATAAGTAAATAGAGTCCAAGCGTCAGCAGGAGCTTCTTCATAGTCACCTTTGGAAATGATTGTAAAGTCAGACGGATCTGTTCCAGTTGTTGAAACACCAACCTGAAATCTTTCCAGGCCATACAGATTTGTAAAAGATTTTGCCCGGAAAGCAAGTTCATCACCCTTACCAAGAGTAAGCTGAGGAGAGATCATCCAGTCATCATTCTGAACTCCCTTAGAAGCTAGGCAAGCAGCGAATTTATATCCGGAATAAGCAATCATTTCTTTTATTGGAGGAGTTGCCTGGGATGGATTAAAAATGGTATAAGCCATAGCCTCACCTTCATGCGGGTAATCTGAGTCATCTGTAGAATAAGTTTGGGTCTGATCAACATCAATAAGCGTCCAAGGAGCAAAATCAAGTACGAAATCATCATAAGCTTCAAA
>DAOWES010000311.1 GCA_030638385.1 Candidatus Cloacimonadota bacterium
ATGCAATTTGTCTTTATATAACGACGTTTTGGTAATAAGGGAATAATCACTAATATAACGTGTAACATTCCCCACAAAACTCCCCAAAGATTCCGGTGTAACAATCACATCTCCCACAAATTTGCCCTCAATTGAAGTTGGCTCCAATTGCTCGGAAGATTCTTTTAATAACCTATCTATCGAGCCAAATTCGATAAACGGCATATCTAAGTCTTTGCTTACATGACTTACATAATTGAAAGAACTTGTCTTCTTTCCTTCCTTACTTGTAAACACCACCACAAAAGAATAGCGCCCTTTAGATGTAACAAAATCTACTCCATTTGAATTTGTCTGATAATTTTTCAGAGCAGTAAAATCTAAAATAACCTCTTCCAAAATAGTTTTTGGATAACGTTCTTTAGCAACTATCAAAAATTCCTGCAAACGCTGATACATCTGATCAAGATCTGCACTTAATGGTTCATGCATAATTTCTTTGGCAGATTGGAATGGAGCAATATCGTTTGCCGGATCCGGTTTAGCTGAATTCATCATTTCAATTAACTGATCTACAGCTACATCAATTGAGTTTTCATCAACCTTATTTAGTATTATCGAACCTTTTTTATCATCTTTATAGGCAACGATATTTATATTTTTATTAACAGTTGTCCTAAGAAGAGAAATATCTCCGGAAGAAGCATTTAACTCTTTTTTTTCTGAAGTAAATAAAAAACAACTAACTTTTTCAGCACCTTTTTGTTTAAGAGTGTCTTTAATATATTTGAGAATTTCTTTGTTTTTCATTATTTACCTCCGATATTGATTTTGCATTTGATAGCCGGACCACCCATACCAACCGGAATAGTTTGCTTTTTGCCACACATTCCGGCACAACTCCAGCTCATATCATCAGAGATCATGGTAACCGTTTTTAGCACATCAAAAGCAATTCCACTTATAGTAGTATCTTTGATTGCTTTTCCCAATTTACCGTTTTTAATTTCATAGCCCAGCACTACACCAAACATAAATTCGCTGGTTGAATCTGCCTGACCATTAGACGATTTCATTAGATAATATCCGTCATCGATACTGGCGATCATATCTTCCAATTTACTCTTTCCCGGTAAAATTGCTGTATTTCTCATTCGAATTAATGGTTCATCATAGAAGCCATAAGCTCGGGCATTTCCGGTGGTGGGATGTTGAAAATGAAGTGCTGTTTCTTTGTTATGCATGAATTTTTTAAGAACACCATCTTCGATGATAACAGCATCTTCTGCTTTAGTTCCTTCGTCATCCACATAAACAGGAACCGGACATTGCTCGCCCAAGGCGGTATGAGCAAAATCTACCAAAGTCACAAGCTCACTTGCTACCTTTTCATTCAGAAAATCTCCTGCCACAGAACCACCTTTCACTAAATCACCTTCGGTTGTATGACCAACAGCTTCATGTGCTAAAATCCCCGCTAAGTCAGCATCCAAAATTACATCTTTGTAGCCGGCACTTGCATAGACAGCGATTGTTTTGTTCTTGAGATGTTTATATTGTTTAGCCAGATCAGCAAATAGATCTGTTGGATCATCAAATACATCTTCAAATTGTCCCAAACCACCATAAATTTCATAAAGCTCATAAGGCTTTTCATCTTCCGTCAACGTCATTGTTACATATAAAATTGTTCGCGGAGTATTTGAATATGCTTCCGAACCTTCTGAAGTAATCAGCATCTTTTCCATATCCAAGTTACTAAGAACGACAGTTCTTGAAGTAAGATCAGAATAATTTTCTTGAATATGATCATCTATTTTTTGTAAGAATGCAATCAGTTCTTTTTGAGTTTTTCGTGGTTTATTTGTACCAAAATCTTTCTCATCTTTAGCGGTAGTTTTCGGTAATTCGCCTTTGGGTTCATCATTCTTTGTCGCCAAAAATTCAGCATTATCATTAGCTAAATTGATCACCTTAACAATTGCATCATCGTTAATCTCCGGATTTGAAGCAAAGCCCCAAGCGCCATTTTTATACACTCTGGCCGATACTCCACTTTGAGTTGAACGACTATTGCCCATTAAATCTCCATTCACCATCGCCAAATGGATATTACGATTTTCTTGTACTCGCAATTCGGTGTAATTGCAGAAATTTTCTGCATATTTCCATAAATCTTGCTTAATCATATCTCCCCCTTTTTATTCCCATTCATCTAATGGAATATTCAATTCTTCTGTTCCTGATATAACAAATCTTCCATCACGTAAAACATCTATCTCATCACCATTTGCCGTAATCCCCACAATTGAGCCAAGCTCATCATAAGGGATAGTGATGTCTGTGTGACAATTTGTGTAAGCTTCTTGAATATTTGTTTTGCGTAATTCACTCTTTTCATTCTCTCTAGCTGTAATTTCTTTGCCATCAATTGGATTATATATTGCAAAGTCTTCTTCCCAGCTAAAACATGTATCTCCAATAGCAAAATGCGGTCCCATTTTTTCCACAATCAAGATCGGCATAATTGGAAGAATATCGAATTTTTGAGCCATTACATAAGCTTTGGTATTTGTGCCAATAGCAAATTCTCCCAAAGGCAATGTCTTGTGTGGGAAAAGAAGATTTTCTTGAATATAGCTTTGATTATCCTTTTCATCTTCAAAATTTGTGCAGCTATAATTCTCTACAAAACCATCTTTAAATTCGATCTCTAAATTTTCAAATCTAAGATCATTTAAATAGATCTCCTTCACATGCAAAACTCCATTTGTACCAATAAGTTTTGGAGATGTAAACACCTCGCCCACCGGTATATTCACATCTGCCCCACAATTTACAAAATTTGTCTGTTTGTTAGGATCAGCCAGCTTTTGCATCTTCACCAT
>DAOWES010000032.1 GCA_030638385.1 Candidatus Cloacimonadota bacterium
AGCATTTTAGCTAATTTTTGTTTGTCTAATTGTAAGACTCCAAATTGAAGTCCACGATCACTGACCAAAAATCCTGACCTTTGAAAAGAATCAACAATTTCTTTTATGAGAAGTGCTCCAACTTCAATAATCTCTGCTCTTTTAGTGTCAAAAGGTAATTTTGCGGTAAGCATTTCCGGTGAAAGCTTTGCAAGATCTTCTAAGATATTTTTTAATTCCAAACTTGTAAGAGAACTTTTATGAACGATCTCACTTTGATATTTTTTCAAACCAAATTTCATCGCAGCCAAACTACAAGCAGTTCCGCCAATTCCGATAAGTTCAATATTTTGATCCAATTGATGCGGAATATCTACCAACAATTCCCGAGCTTTTTGGCAGATCAATTTTTGATTATCCCCATACTCATTTATAAATCTTCGAATTCCAAGTGGAACGGTAATTTCATTGATAATACGCTTATTAGAAATATAGGTAAATTCAGTGCTTCCCCCGCCAATATCAAAAAGTACAAGATTGTCAAATTCGCTAAATTCCTCGATATTGGCCAAGCCATTTAAAATCGCTTCATCTTCACCGCTAATAATCTGATAGTTAATTTTATAATTTTGCCAAAGCCAATCGGTTAAAAGTCCAATATTTTTTGCTTCACGCGAGCAACTTGTTCCAATGATAATTATCTTTTGGGTAAATTCTTTGGAAAGGGCAATAAATTCGGCTAATATTTTTTGAGCTCGTAATATTCCTGCTTCAGTAAGCATGCCATCTTTCATATCTTTACCCAAAGCAGAAGTGGCACTTCTCCGCAAAAATATTTCGGGATTTGTGCCACTTGTTGAAATCAATAGTAAGACATTATTTGTTCCAACATCTATCACAGAATAGATGTTAGAATTATTTTTTAAATTCAAATTATCTCCAATACCCCTCAAAACAAAAAATAATATTTATAAATTAATAGTTATAAATAATCTTCACATTTTCAGCTTGATAGCCTTTCTCCGGTACTTTACGAACATCAAATTCAAATATTTGTTCTCGGTTTGGAAGCGTTCTCGCATCAAAATTTTCAGGGAAATGTGAACTATGCACAAATGCGGTTGCATATGGAGATTCCGATCGACGTGAATCGGTTATCCACAAGCCACTTCCCAATTTTTTTAAAAATCTCATAAAACCATAACCTTTTTCCGGATAATATGCATAACATACACCCCTAGCATGTCGGACTTCAGACTCAAATTCAGCCACATCTTTACTGTAAACGTCATTTCCAACCAGTCCCGGCACCAAATAGCCTGAAGTAAATACATCAGTTTCTCTGATAAGTTCCCGAGAAACATTTTTAAATGCCAATGCTTCCACACGACATCCTTTGTTTTGCAAAGCTCGAACAACTTGCACAAAATCACCATCTCCGGTAACCATCAGTACATAATCCAATCTCTGCGATTGCAATAATGCATCTACAGCCATATCCAAATCGGCATTTGATTTTCCAAAGCGATTGCCATGCTCATCTTCAAACCATTTAACGATTTTAACGATTACTTTATAACCAAAATCTCGCAATACAGAATGAAACTCTTCTGATTTTCTGCGATAACCGACATTCTTCTTAGCCATCTCTTCATCATAGGCCACATAAGCATTTAAACGAACAGCCACCCCATTATTACGACAGGCAAATTCCCTTAGCACATCATAGTGCATACCATAGCCACCATTCAAAGCAATGTTTGATGCATCTACATAAACACCTACTTTCAATTCACCGCTTTTATCCATTTTCCCTCCGTTTTCTTTAGCTTTAAATATTTTTTATCAAGCTAATTAAAATATTTGCAAAAATGAATATCGTTATATTTGCAGTCAAGATTTCTGTTATTTATTAATAATCACCATATTCAAATAGTCACATTAAATTTGCTGATTAAAATAGACAGAGATGAACGCAGATGAGCACAGATTTGTGCGACGATGGCTTACAGTGGTTCCTCTTTCCCCATCTCGTCTCATTGAGGTGTTCTCTCACGTTGTTCTCATGAAATGTCAATTTGGATTGAAGAACAATTCTTAGGTTGATTCTTCGTTAGAAATAGCAAGGAGAGTGTCTCAGAAAGACCTGATTTTTTTTTGGAAGAAAGACGGCAAAAACTCTTTCGTCCCTTCGAGCCTTTGTGGTAACTTGTTTTTTTTTCACCACGAAATCCCTAAGCCCCAAAGTTCCCTAAAAAATAATTTTGTATCTGTCTAAATTACACTTACATATCTTCTTTGTGTTCTTAGTGCCTTCGAGTAAACCATAGGTTTACCCGCCTCTGGATGGAGCTCTCTCACGCTGCTCTTACGAAATGTCAATGTTGGATTATCGCACAATTATTAAGTAGATTCTTCGTTGGATTATACTTTGATTTATTTCCCGCCCTTCGTCTCCAATGCTGTTTTTACCAAAAGACAATATTACAATTTCGTTTCTATTCCAAAGTGTATAATACCATTTAGAGGGCTACGCCATTGATTATCGCTATAACCAAAACCATAATCAATCCCAACAATACCTAGTTTGGTTTCAAGACGAATCCCCATTCCCAATCCCCATAATTTGTCTTTTGTATATTCATTATTTTCGGCATAACCATAATCACCAAAAACAAAAAGTCTGGAAGTTCTTGAAATTAGATACCTTAGCTCTGTATTTAAGTTCCCCACATAATAGCCATAAAAACTATTTTCCATGAAACCACGAAGATCTTTATAACCTCCGAGTTTCCAATAATCCATATTTCCTAAGCCTCTATTTTCGATTAATCTAACATCTGCATTTGCAAAAATGACGAATCGTGAAAATGGGTTTGCACAATAACCAAGCGAACTTACCAACGCATTTCGGTTTATATCTAATTCAGATTTTTGCCGGATATTATAATATTTTAAATCCAATTTATAGCCACTACTCGGATTGCTTTTATTATCAAAAGAATCATAACGCCAATTGAAACCAATTTTTGTATAATCTCGCTTTGAAATTTTATTCACATCCTGCCTAAACCCGGGAATTATATTCTCTTTGGCAAAATATAAACCAAGCTTATTATTCCCAACCAAGTAATAGATCTCAAATTCAGCTCCACTTCTTATGTAGGTAGAATCTGCCTGCTCTCGATAAAGCATCAGATCAGAATTAATTGGAATTTGATAAATTCCCGATTCGTGATATTTGAGATTGTATGTCTCGGAATTTGCGGTTAATCTGTACCAATTAAAAGAAAGTGCTCTATCTGTGCCAAAAAGATTTAGAAAATCCATATTGATGTAACCGGTTAGTTTGCTCTCGGCCGAATCATCAAAGCCAACCACACCCGAGAATAATGTCATCCTATCTTCTTCAATATCGATGAGCAATTCATGATGATTTAGTGGAATAATATGAGCACTTTTAATATACGGCTTTTCAAGTAGGTTTTGTTCCGCTCGCAATAAATGTTTTGTTTGGAGATTTTCTACTTGGTCAAGTTCAGAAATTCCAATAATCGATTCTTCTTGTGAAGTTTTGTTACCTTTAATTCTAAATTTATTAAACTCACAGTATTTACCTTCTACAATTCTGATTATTACAGATGTAGTAGAGTTTAAATTTTCTATAGATTCTAAACCGGCTTTGGCAAAAAGAAATCCATTTTCATTATAGGTGTTAACAATTTGCTTCAGGAAACCGGGAATATCTTGGAGATATTTTCCTTTAAATATGGGAAGCTTTGGAGTTTGCAGATAATTATTCCCAACTATTTTTATCGCACCGATTTCTAATCTTTCGCGTTCCTCAATATTAAATAAAATATCGATTTTTTGCGGACTTGTGGTAATGATTTTTGGTTGTGGAACCAGAACATGAAAATATCCCTTATCACGATAAAGTTGCGAAATATTCTTGGCAGAGTTATTTACCAATTGCATCGAA
>DAOWES010000234.1 GCA_030638385.1 Candidatus Cloacimonadota bacterium
ATTATGAAGAATTGCTTGATTGTCTTGTGAAAGATTTTACCAATAATCTCGTTGAAAGAATTGAAGGCATTATCACTATCCCACACCTGAATGCTCCGGATAAACTAAATAAGCTCTATCTGGAATCAAGTAGTTACAAAGCCGAGAATATTGACACCATCATAACCATCACCGAGGCAATTTATAACAATAACAATATTCTATTCCGCCATAAATTTCATGCTAAATCAGTTGAAAAAACGTTACCGATAATGACAGCAATTTTCCAGCAAGGCAAGGATGAAGGTTATTTTCAGATAAGTGACCCTGAAGCTACAGCTCGGCTAGTATTGTTATTTGGAATTAGTGTTGCAGAATACAGCGCCAAACTATTACTTCAATTGCAGGATAATCCTCAAAAGATCAATGAGTTATATGAACATTTCATGATATATCAAAATTCAATTGAGCGAATTTTGGGAGCAGCACAAGGTTCTATACAAGCATTTGATAAGAAATTTTTCGATGTTTTTAAAACACTATATAATAGTTCATCATCAAATATTGGAATTTAGAATATACGGAGAAATTATGAGAATTATAATTTTTAGTAAGAAGCACATTTTCTTTATCATTTTTACTTTTGCCATAACATTTTTGTTTGGTGAATTTATTCATAATCATTCATTCACAGGCGATATTAGCACCGAACAACATATTTCATTAGATTACAAACCAAAATTGCAATATTCTTATATAATTAATGACTACAAATTATTTGATTTAGTTGGAATTTTCGATTTCCAGTTACTCTCAGATTTTGAGAATATTGAATATGAGCATGAACTTTATCGGGCCTGGATACGTTATTGCACAGCACAAACTGAAACTCGAATAGGAAGGCAGAAAATTAATTTTGGTCCGGCCAAGATATTACGAAACTTGCGTTGGTTCGACACAATAAATCATCTTGATCCACGTGGAGAATCGGAAGGTGTGTCGGCTCTACTTAGTCGATATTATTTTCTGAATAATTCCAATATTTGGGTTTGGGGAATTTTTGGTTCTAATGAGCTAAAAGGAAACGAAACAATTGCCGGCCAAGAAAACACTCTCGAACCCGGTTTCCGCATTCAGATTCCATTTAAAAACTCGGAATTAGCGTTTTCATATCATAATCGTAAACGTGCGGATAACCTTTATGAAAACAGATTAGGATTAGATATTTTCTGTGATTATTATTTGGGAATGTGGAGCGAACTTAGCACAACAATCACTGCCGATTCAATTGACTATCTACTTACTTTTGGAACTGATTATACCTTCCCCATCCTCTCGGGATTGCATCTATTAGCGGAAAACAATACCGACTGGCAAGCAGATGAGGTTATAAACATAAGTGCGGTTATGATTGATCTCCCGATTGGATTATTAGATAGTATTTCCTTAACGGGATTATATAATTATCAGGAAAATATTTCTAGATTTGCGCTTGCCTGGCAACGGAGTTATGATAGATTTTCTTTTAATTTATCTACATTAATTTCAGATTCAAATAATGAGAGCGAGAGAGATGTTAAACTAATTTTAGCTTATGATTTTTAGGAAAATAAGGAGCAATAATGGAAAACAGGAAACAGATTAAAATTAAAAAGTTATGCAAAGATTATCCTATCGGAAATGGGAAGTTTCGTGCCTTGACGAATATCAGTTTGGATATAAAAGAAGGTGAATTTATCGGAATTGTAGGGCCAAGCGGATCGGGTAAAACAACACTCTTGAATATCATTGGTTCATTAGATGTGCAAAGTTCAGGCGAGGTTGAAACTCTTGGATATCAGATAGATAAACTTTCCGCCAAGCAATCTGCCAAAATTCGGAGTGAATATATTGGTTTTATTTTCCAAACTTATAATCTCCTACCTGTTTACACCGTTTTTGAAAATGTGGAGTTCCCTTTATTGCTTTTACAAATGAGCAAAAAAGAGCGTAAAAAAGCAGTTCTTGATGCTTTGAGCTGGCTGGGTTTATCTGATAAAATCAATTCCAAACCGTCTCAGCTTTCCGGCGGAGAATGCCAACGTGTAGCCATTGCCAGAGCGATGGTGAAAAAACCAAAGCTGGTTATAGCTGATGAACCAACTGCCAACTTGGATGCGGAGAATTCTCATAATATTTTACAAATGATGAAAAAACTAAATGAAAAGCTAAACACAACTTTTGTTTTCTCTACTCACGATGAAAAAGTTATCCAATATCTTAAACGGAAAATAACTCTTAATGATGGTAAAATAGTTA
>DAOWES010000038.1 GCA_030638385.1 Candidatus Cloacimonadota bacterium
ATTAAAGTAAACTTAGGTAAAGCGCAATTCTTGGAAGAAACTGAATTTAATGGCTTAATATTTTCTAAAATAGATATAGGAAATCCGCATTGCGTTTGCTTCCAAGAAAATATGCCTGTCGATCTTGCCAAATCTTGTGGTAAAGTTTTGGAAGATAATTTTAAAGCCAATATTGAATTTGTGGAAGTTATCTCTCCCACTAAAATCAACCTACAAGTTTGGGAACGCGGAAGCGGTATCACTTTGGCTTGTGGAACAGGTTCAGGCGCGAGTGTATTTGCCGGAATAAGAAAAAATTTATTGGCAAACAAAGTAAATGTGATTCTGCCGGGTGGAGAAGTTGAAGTTGAATATAAAGATGAAAATATCTTCTTAATTGGAAAAGTAACCAAAGTATTTGAAGGAACTTGGGAAATATGAGGAAATTGCTATTTTCAATTCTTCTCATACTTATTATTGCCCAACTTCCTGCTTATGAAACGGAATCTACAAAACTACATAAATGGGCTGGTAAAGATAAGGTGATGCATTTTACAGGAAGCGCATATCTCACATATTGGAACTATAATTTCAATCGAGACATTTTATCTAAATCTCATTCGCAAAGCTTAAGGATTTCGGTTAGTTTCACCACTTTATTAGGCTTCGGCAAAGAAACTAGCGACAAACACCTAAAATCCACCGGCTTCAGTTGGTATGACATTGTCTACGATATAGCCGGAATTGGATTGGGTATGATTATTATCAACAATACGAGGTAAGAATGGAACAAGAAACAATTTTTAGCATTGGCCAATTATTACAACAAGAACGTAATAACAAAGGATTATCTTTAGAAGAAATTTCTGAGATAACAAAAATAAAAGTAAGAATTTTGGAAAATGTGGAAGCAAATGAATTTGAGAAACTTGGTGGTCCCGGCTATGCAAAAGCGATCATCTATTCCTATGGTAAAGCTCTTGAGATCGATAATCTTAAATTATCGGAAATGATAAACGAACGTTTTTCAGATAAAACAAAGCACAATGCCAAGTTTAATTCAATTCAGCCCAAAAAAATGCTGATCCCGGTAAATCTTTTCCCAATTATTTTATTAATTATTCTGGTAATTGTCTTCATCATCATGGCCATTCAAATGTCAAAAGCGGGCACCTTAAAATCTCCATTTAAAAAAGATAAAGTTAAAATTGAAAAAGTAGAGAAAAAAATCGATGAAATAGAAAATAAAAAATCTGAGCTCGAAAAAAAATCTCAGAAAAAAGAGTTAGAAAACAGTGGAAAGATTAGCATCAAACCAAAAATGTTCCAAGATGCAGCTAAACTGGAATCTGAAAAATCAGAAAGTAAAGTTACCTTAAATAGAGCTGCTCTGCGAGACACTACAAATTTTTTAAATAACCTAATGTTCAAAGAGAAGAGCAATCCTTTCCTAAAAAAATAAAAGAAAATAAAAAGAGAAATTCATGAATAAATTTGAAAAAGTAAAATACGACCATCTTTTGGCCGCGGTTCTCAAACCTTCAAGATACATAAATAACGAAATAAATTCAAAGTATAAAACTCCAACCGAAGACTGTATTAATTTTTGTTTGGCTTTCCCGGATGTGTATGAAGTGGGATTTTCCCATTTGGGACTGAAAATATTATATTCCATTTTAAATAATGAATCAGATGCAACTGCAGATCGTGCGTATGCACCCTGGCCGGATTTTGGAGAATTATTAAAATCAAACCAAATACCGCTATTTGCTGTCGAAAGTGAATTTGCAATAAAAGATTTTGATGTACTGGGAATCACTTTGCAATCTGAGCTCACATTTACCAATATACTATACATGCTGGAATTATCCAACATTTCCATCTTGCAAAAAGATAGATCCGAAGATGATCCCATTGTATTGGGTGGCGGACCTTGTTCAACCAACCCGGAAACATTAGCAGATTTTTTTGATGCTTTCCTTATCGGTGATGGTGAAGATGCCATTATCGAAATAAAGGATGCATTGATAGCGAATAAAACTGCCGATCGTACTCAAAAACTTTTAGCACTCTCCAAAATTGAAGGCGTTTATGTGCCATCTTTATACCTGCAAGAAGATAATGAGATAAAACCAATTTCCGATGCTCCGCAGCAGATTTATTCTAGAAAATTTATGGATTTTGATAATCTGAATAAAAAATTCACCAACCAACTTGTACCTTGGTTACAACCCACACACGAACGTTACATTGCAGAAATTATGCGTGGTTGTACTCGTGGTTGTCGCTTTTGTCATGCCGGAATGTTTTACCGCCCTTTCCGCGAACGCGACCCACAACAATTGTTAGATCAATTACTAAAAGAGATAAAAGAATTTGGTTGGAATGAAGCTGCCTTAACATCACTTAGCACAAGTGATTATAGTTGCATCAAACCTGTGCTTTTGGCGCTTCATGAAAAACTGCAAGCGACAAATGCCAGCCTTTCATTACCCTCTTTGCGAGTAGATAGTATCGATGATGACATTAGCAAATTACTTAATGCGATGCGACAAACCGGATTGACAATTGCACCGGAAGCGGGAACCCAAAGATTGCGTGATGTAATCAATAAAACAATCAGCGAAGATGATATTTTGAAAAGTGTTCATATGGCGCTAAAAAACGGTTGGCGCTTAATTAAGCTCTATTTCATGATTGGCCTTCCCTTTGAAGAGGAATCTGATATAGACGGTGTTATCGAACTTATCAAAAAAATCATCGATATTTCAGGAAAAAAATTGCAAATGTCGCAAAATTTGC
>DAOWES010000167.1 GCA_030638385.1 Candidatus Cloacimonadota bacterium
AAAATATTACGATTATTTTTTACATTCAATTGCTGAAAATACATCAGTTGTGAAGAGTTTTGACTTTGTATACCATGCTCCGGGGATCATTTTAAGATTTCCAAAAATTGGAGCGAAAGAAATTGTTGAAGATTTTGTGCTTCCAAAAAAATTGTTCGAGACACATCAGGAGCATGATAAGTGGCTTGATATTTTGAAAATTCATAATGCTGCGGATCTAAATCAGGCAGTAAGAGAGTATCGTGTAAGTGATATTATTCAAATTGAAGAAGCTTTACATGAAAAAAAAATTGTTGATATTGCAGCCAAGATTTTTGATAAAAAAGATGCGAAAATTATTCTCATTGCCGGACCATCTTCTTCCGGAAAAACAACCTTTGCCAAGCGGCTATCCATTCAGTTACGTGTAAATGGCATTACTCCGCACATAATTGAAATGGATAATTATTTCCTTTCAAGGGATAGGACGCCAAGAAGAGCAAATGGCGAATTTGACTTTGAAAGCATAAATGCAATTGATCTGGAACTTTTGAATATGCACTTGAAAAAACTATTAAACGGAGAGGAAATTGAACCTCCAAAATACAATTTCATTACGGGAAAGCCTGAACGCAGCTACAAGGCTTTGCAGCTAAAGGAAGATGAAGTGCTGATTATGGAAGGGATTCATGGGCTGAATGATAAGCTAACTGAAGCTGTCCCTTATAATCAAAAAATCAAAATATATGTGAGTGCTTTAAATAACCTTAATATTGATCATCATAATCGGATTGCAACTTCTGATTCTAGGAAAATAAGAAGAATTGTTCGTGATAATAATTATCGGGGTCATTCGGCAGAACAAACTTTACTTATGTGGAAATCTGTTCAGGAAGGAGAGGCCGTTAATATTTTCCCATATCAGGAAAATGCTGATTTCATGTTTAATAGTATTCTTACTTACGAATTAGGAATTTTCAAAGAGCGCTTATTTCCTTTATTGCAAGAAATCACAAAATATTCACCGGCTTATCCGGAGGCACAGCGTTTACTGCACTTGGTCGATCATATTTTCACTATAAGGGATGAAATGATTCCGAATAATTCTATTCTACGAGAATTTATTGGTGGGGGAATATTCAAATATTAGCATTAAGGAGCCAAAACAGGCTCCTTTTAGGTGACATTTTTTTGGGGATTGTAAATTTGTAATAATAATAGTTTAAAGGGGTACTTTATTAAAGTAATAATTATGATTAAACATATAAAGCATTATTTAAATGCAGAAGATAATAATGTGGAAATTAATCCCGTTTTATTATCTTATTATGATAGTAATATTGAGGATGAATTTAAAAAATATTACTTTAAATCATCATTAATTCCTCTTCGTTTTTCATTGATATTTGGACTCTTCTTTTATCTAATATTTGCGGTTGTAGATTATATTATAATACCGGAATTTGTGAAACAGTTTTATAGTATCAGGTTTCTCTATGTAGCTCCTATTACAATTCTTGTTGTTGCACTTTCTTATAGGGCAAATTTTTATAAATGGTGGCAGCAAGGAATTGTTACTATTATAATTGTGGCAACTTCGGGAATATTAATAATGCCAATAATTTCCCCTGAAACTATAGAGGTAAATCATTTTTCCGGTATAATTTTGTTAATGTTTTATTGTTTTATTTTGGTTCGATTACGTTTTATTTGGGCAACAATGGCTTCTTTGTCTATGTTAGCTCTCTATTTTATTGCGAGCTATTTTTTTTCTGATATTTCTCAACATACTCTAATTATAAATACTTTCATGCTATTAACTGCATTTTTTTTGGGTATGCTCTCCTCTTATCAAATTGAATTATCAAGACGGAAAGAGTTTTTAAATAGAAAATTAATAAAAGAAGAGAAAGAGAAAGTTAAAAAAATTAATTCTTTGTTAGAATCAAAAATTGAGAATAGAAATAATAAATTATTGATTGAGGTGAAACAGCATCAAATAGCTGAAGAAAAATTAGAAGAAGACTTGATTGAAAAGAGAAATCTTGTTCAGGAATTATTTCATAGAACCAAAAATAATATGCAAATTATATCATCAATCTTAAATGTTAATAAAAGTAGAATTAAAGATGAATTATCAATTCAGTTAATTGATAATGTTAATAGTAAGATAAGGGTGATGAGTTTGGTGCAGGATAAATTATATGAATCAAATGATCTTTCAAAAGTGAATTTAGGAGAATATTTTGATGATATTCTCGATTTTCAAAATTATCGATACTTAAAGAGGAATTTTAATATAAGTGTAAAATTTGATTATGATGATATTGAAACTCTAATTGATACAGCCGTACCTTTAGGATTGATTTTTGAAGAGTTAATATCAAATATCTATATTCATGCCTTTCCAAATAATAGATTTGGAAGTATTGAGGTGGCTTTAAGGAAAAACGAAACTGATGAAATTATTATCAGTATTGATGATGATGGTGTTGGGTTAGATAAATCAATAGATATTAATAACTTAGAGACCTTTGGGCTGCTGAATGCTATGTCGTTAATAGAATATCAGCTAAAAGGGAGATATGAATTAAATCTGGAAAAAGGTGTACATTGGAAAATTTATATAAAAGAAGAACTCTATCAAAGAAGAATTTAATTATGGAAAAGAAGATTAAAATATTAATTGTTGAAGATGAATCATTAGTAGCTCGTTGGTTGGATATGGAGCTATCAGCAAAAGGATTTGATGTTTGTGGCTTAGTTGCAACCGGGGAAGAGGCCATTGAAATTGCGAAGCAAGAGAAACCTTGTATAATATTAATGGATATTAATTTGGCCGGCAATATTGATGGTATTGACGCTGCTCGTTCAATTATTGACGGATATGATGTGGGAATAATATTCATGACTGCCTATTCTGAAAAAAAGATGATGGATAGAATAGAATCAACTCAATCAATTGGATTTATAAGCAAACCCGTGGAGATTAAGTATATTCTCGATATTATTGAAGATTCGTATTTATCAAAAAATTAGCTGTCTTGAGAATTATTGGGAAGTGTGGGGGGCTTAAAAAATTTTGTTATTCCATTAAAAGCAAGTTCTGCAATAGTGATTCCAAAACTAATAACAATCATTATTAATAAAGCATTTTTAAAATAGGATAATACCAAAACTGCTGTTATATCTATTTTTACAATTAGCGACGTAATTAAATGCACAAACATATAGATAATGGATGCTAGGATGCTAAACAGGATGTTTCTAATATGTTTAATATTGAACCAACAGAGTCTAAATATTAGGGCGAACCCGGTAAATAATGATATTGTATACAGTCCCAAACCTAGTAAACCACCGAGTCTTTCGGAAAGATTTGTTTTATTGAGAATGATTGCATAGATTATTGCCAGAAAAAAAACAATAATTATAGAATCAAATTTTTTGAGATATTTGAAGCTAAAGTAGCAGAAGCTTGCTAATATAGAAAAGATTAAATATTGAAATCCAAGCTGATTTTTATCAAAAATATTCATTTTTAATATAGTTGCAAAGATCAAGCTCATGAAAATTGTACAGATCAGCAATAATGAAAGGAATAACACTTTTTCAAACTTCATTTTTATCCTCCGGAAATTAATTCACAAAGATCCATTTGACACCATAATTTAAGTGTCTGCCCGGAACCGAGTTCATCTGCTCAAACATATCGTTATTGTCAAACAGATTAACAATGTTTGCGTAAAGTTCAAAATAAGGAGTTATTTGAACTTTAAGGAATAGATCGAAATTGGAGGCATTGTATGTATTCGCAGCTTTTTTATAATTACCACAATAAATATGGCTTAGTCCAATATCGATGAAGTTTTGATGATCTAAATCAAAGTGCATTTGTGCCTTTGTGTTGCTTTTGATATTGGGATATTTATCCGGTGCATCAATTAGATAAGCTGTTTTATTTTCAATCATATAATCGGTAAAATGAGTGGGAATTGTTATGCTGGTTGATAATTCCGAAAAACACCATTCGTCTAAATATTGAATCTGTTTTCCAAGATTTAACCCTACTTTAATAAGATCAAAGTTTGTGCCAATTTTTCCAATATATTTTTTGTATTTATTTTTATTATTGGAGTTGATATATTCACCGCTTATGAATAAATGCTTTAAGCCTGCTGTAATTTCTGAAGTGAGATAGTGTTTCGCGTTTGTTCTGTAAAAACCATTATTGCTTATTCTGAACAAAGCAAATTCTGAATGGTGAAGTAAGCGGATTGAAGAAAAATCATAATCACCGGTAAAGTGCTCGAGGCTGGCTTGGAAAAAGTTTTTTTCCGAGGTGATGGTTTTAGATAGATAATATTGCTCAAAATCATAACGAATTGTATCTACCTCTGCCTGAGATCTTTTATAGCCCAGATCAATAAATTTGTTTTTGAAAATGACCGAATTTTCGAATAAATTATCATCACAAATTGTGTCACTTGTAGATATTGTCGAGCGCAGTGATGAAAAATTTTGATTTATTTTCGTGCTGTAAAAATGCAGTTCTCCAAACGATTTTGCATAAAACAGATGAATGTCGAAATTACTTGATTTTTCATTAACATTAAACCAATTTCCGGCATGACCCAAATATGAAGTTTCGATATTAAAATCGGTGATATTGAAAAGATTTCCCTTCTTGTATGAAATAAAACCTCTATTCATCTCCTGATCACCCAATCCCAAATAAGTAACTGTTATTGGAACAACTAAATTATAATTGGAATTATCTAAAAAAATTAAATCCCTTTTGGCTTTGGCTTTATAAAATGGTAAATGTGTTTGGAGTAAAACACTGTTTTTAAGTCCGGATCCAAGTAAAGTAAAACCATTTTTGATAATTATAATGTCCGGCTCAATAGCTGTCTTTATATGAAAGTTTTCATTATAAAAATAGGAAATAGGGACAGAAAAATCAATCTCGCTAATGAACGAATCCATTTCTGTTTTTAATTTTTTTCTATAATTATTGGTTGAATCAATCATCGTAAGCTCGAGAAGTTCTTCTGAGTTTAAAATTGCAGTCGAATCTTGGAGTACGTCTAAAGGAGCTGATAAGGCAAGTGTATCATTAATGTTCTGCTGAAGAAATAAATCTTCCGTTTCTAAGGCGGTTAAATTTAGGCAAATTAACGCTATCATAAGTACTAATATTTTTTTCATATTACCGTTCCATCAGAGCTGTTTATGCTCAATATTTTACTTTTTTCATACATTAATATATGAAATTAATTTTGTAGGATTCAAATTTTGTGACATCAGATAAAGATCTAACGTTATAGTTTTTCACAAAAAGCAATTTGGCTAATTTGCTTTCTATTAAAACCCTTTACTCCCAATATCACTATCTTCTTTAAAGTTGTAAGAAACTTTTCAGTAGTTAATTGGTCAAATATTTTCAAATAGATCGGGTAATGTCGTTGTTGGGAAAATTAGCTAACTGAGCTTAATCAAAAGTTTTAGGCGTTCGGCGAAACGTTCAGGTTGACACAGAGAGAAAGAGAAAACAAATGGAATTTAATATCAAAATTTTATAAAGAGAAAATAATGGGAAAAGTAAGAGTATTATCAGAAGAAGTAGCAAATAGAATTGCGGCGGGAGAGGTTATTGAAAGACCTATTTCGGTTGTAAAGGAGTTAGTGGAAAATGCTATTGATGCCGAAGCTACAGAAATAACCGTAGCAATTGAAAAAGGTGGAAAAAAATCAATAGTTGT
>DAOWES010000148.1 GCA_030638385.1 Candidatus Cloacimonadota bacterium
AAAAAACTCATAAGCCTGCGTAAAGGCAACTATAGGGTAGCCCTTATCCGCAATTGCTACTTTGTCGCCAGTAGAAATCCATTTAATGATTTCCTCTTTCTCCAGATCAATTACATTCCCACCAATCAAGGCAATAGTTTCATCTTCAGAAAAAACATGCTGCCCGGTAGATGGTGCATCTAATAGGTTAACTTTGTTTCCTGAATTTAAGTTATATAATGTTGCTTTTTCATCGAGGCTGGCATAAAGATATTTCCCACTACAACTCGGTTGAAGACTATATGCTTCAGTACAGCTAACGTTTATGCTATTTAGTAAGTTACCCTTAGTATCATTGATATATATTTTCCCACCATCTAAGTAAGTATATCTTTCTTTGTTGCGCCCAAAATTTGTAATATCTTCAAAGGCAAAGGTAATTACTTTATCCTCTGTTGATGACAAATAAATACTGGGAGTTAATGAAAAATTATGTTTCTTTTGCCTTGATTTTTCATTATAAACTCCGTCAATAATTGTTTTGTGCTCACCCTTCGCATCAATGGTCTTAACTATATTATTAGAATTGATTGTATATACGATAGTTCCGGTATCGGAAAGAGCATGTATATCAAATTCCGTACAGGTGTAATCCCACATTTTCTGGCCACTTTTGTCATACAAACTATACCTTGCTTCTACGGGTACAGGTTTGTCATTGTATGGTTCTAAACGCTCCCGGATTAAGTAGTATTCCCCATGGGGGCTAACCTTAGCCAATGAGATTGCATCATTACCAATACTGTAATTAAACTCTTTTTGCTGTAGTGCCCTGCAAGAAGAATTGAAATTGATATAGGTGTCTTTTTCCAGCTCTTTATTGCGCAGTCTTGCAGATGAGAGTGTACCGCTATTTGTGCTTGTTTGTCGGGTTAGTTTCACCCTTGCCGGGTTTTCATCAAAACGGTATTCTTCTACGATTTCAAAATCATGAGTAGCTTCCGTATTACGAATAGAACTGAATATAAACTTTTCAGTAGCAGTTAGGCTTCCTATGTTAATTAAAATCAGCAATACAACATATAAAAATTTATTTCTTTTCATCATTCTTCTCCCTCTATTTTGGTTTAAGTTTTTAGTGCTGGGCATCAGACTTGGCACATTACCACTTTCACTTTTCACTTTTTTATTTATCTTTCATATCTCCCTCTTAATATACATCCCCAAAAAGTGAAAATTGTGACAACATCGCTAGATATTTCTTCATTGTCGTGATAATATTATCGTCAACGACTTACTGAATCACCCCGTATTTACATATAAACAAAGTAGTTATACAATCATCACACACGCATTCAAATTTGTATTTTTTTTCTTTTTAAAATTATTTTATTATTATAATTATATCCCCCCCCCCATTATTCATTAATCATTAATAATTAATAATTAATAATTATTATTAATGATCCCCCATCCGGAAATGCAATAAAACCTGACGTCAACTCTTGGGAAAATATCCAAAATTAAATTTCCTAAATTTCGCTATAGGCAAAAAAATATTGCCTTAAATATATTCACTCTCTATTTTTGCGAGTGTTTATAAAATATCTTAAATTGTGATGATTATTAATTTATAAATTCTGTAAAAGGAGTATGATGAAGATCATAGCTACTATAAACAAAATATTGAATCGATATCGCAGTATCATTCAATTAATGAAAAAGGTAATATTTATCCTCATCGTTGTATTTTTGGGAGCATTTGCTATAATGTTTTTTGAGCCCGGCTATGGCAATATCAAACATTTTTTTGATGCAATATGGTGGGCGCTTGTAACTATCACAACTGTTGGTTATGGTGATCTTTATCCTGTTACTTTTTGGGGTAGAATCATCGGCATTATTTTTATATTTTTAGGTTTTATAATATTTTCCACATTCACAGCGTTTATTGCCAGTAGTTTTATCGATCAGAAGATCAAAGAGAGGAAAGGTTTGAATAAAGTTAAATTAAGAAATCATTTTATGTTATGTGGT
Organism: Candidatus Cloacimonadota bacterium; assembly: GCA_030638385.1. Taxonomy (GTDB): domain Bacteria; phylum Cloacimonadota; class Cloacimonadia; order Cloacimonadales; family TCS61; genus DAOWES01. The sequence goes on from DAOWES010000148.1 coordinate 2,017, forward strand.
TGGAACAATAGCTCCCGAAAGATTTTAGATTTTTTAATGGAAAATCAAGACAAGAATCTTCCCCCCATTGTATTAATTAATGAGTTGGAAGAAGCTGATATTTCGGTAATAAAAAATCATTATGAAAGCATCGATATCAGATTTATTCGAGGAGATTTCACCAACCAAGAGATTTTAAATCGAGCAAATGTAACTGAAGCAGCACAGATAATTTTGATGTATGATAAAAGTAAGCCCGATAGTTCACCATCTGATGAACGTACAATTATTGCAGCGCACAACATTCTTTATCTGAAGCCCAAAGGCAAGATTAACCTGCAATTAAAAGAGGGGAAATACCTTCCCAACATTCAACGTGAAAAAATTAGCAATGTAGTAATTTATGGTGATGTTGGCGGTAATTTATTGGCCAATAGCACACTCAACCCATCCGTACCAATTTTTATCCAAGAATTGTTAAAACATCGTAAGGGTGTAGGTTTTAAAGAGCAAAATATACCAAATGAATTTGTCGGCAGTACCTACCTTGAACTTTTTGATTATTTCCGCGAGAAGAAAAATTTGATCCTATTAGGAATCGTCACAGTTCAACCTGAATTTTCTATCGACGATATTCTTTCCGATGACACTTCCAATATTGACAACTTCATTAAGCATCAATTTGAACTTTCCGGTAAGAAATTTTCAGTTAGATCAGATACTTCCAATGTAAAGATAAAACCCAATGATGATTATATAATTTTAGATACTGATAAAGCAATCGTGATGTGAGGAAAAAATGGATATTAATTTGTTAAAGAAAATCCCACTATTTACAGAACTAAACACAGAAGAGCTAAAAATTGTAGCAAGTTGTTTAAAAAGTGTTAAATTCAAAGAGGGAGAATATCTATTTAAAGAAAATGAAACAGGTAATGAACTCTATATTCTATTCAAAGGGCAAATTGGAATCTCTAAAAAAATGACCTTAATAGAAAATCGAAATGAAGTGGACAAAACCTTTATAGTGTTATGTGCAGAGCAAAATGTGTTTTTTGGAGAAATTGGTTTATTAGGATACAAACGCCGAACCGCCAGCGCCAGTGCCAAAACCGATTGTGAATTATTCAGTATTAATCAAACAGATTTTAATAAAATATCGAAAAAGCATCCTCAAATTGGCTTTAAGATATTGCTCCAAATATGTTTGAAATTATCAAATTTATTGGAAAAAACAGATTCCGATATCCTCAAGCTTACCACTGCCCTTATTTATGCTTTAAATAATTAATTTAATTTTAGAATAATATAGTCAAAAAATTTCAAAATAGTTCTAAAATTCTTTCTGCATCATATTTTTGGCAAAAGTATCCATCACCATTGTTATTCTGGTAAAATCTTCTTTATGTTTATGCATAAATCTCACATCATTCTTAGTTAATTTCTGACCATTAAAGTTTGCACGAACCTTCTCTTCATAGAGCTTCACAACTTTATTATCTATTCTATTAAAAACTAAAGAATCTAAAATTGTTATCTTTTCATAAGTTCCGAAAGCATTTGCTAATAAAACAAAATTTTCTATATAATCTGCCAAGTCTTTAAAACCCGCCTTTTGTGAAATCATATTTACTTCCCATTGCAATTTTTCCAAGCTAACATCCTTTTGCAAAGCCTTCTTCAGCAATGGTTCTAATTTATCAATCACCTTTACAACCTTATGAAATTGATTAGGTTCAATCACCGGTAAACCTACGGCAAATTCCTTTTTAAGGAGATCTTCCGCTTTTTGTGGATATAGATCTTTATTGTAATTAGCTATTTGCCTCTTTTCTTTTGCAACGAAATTTGTGGTTACCTCAATTACTTTATTATCTTTGGTTTTTCCAATTTGTTTTGTTTCATCTTTCCGAGAACAACCCAAAAAAATGAAAACACAAAGTAGGCAAATGAATGATATCTTTCTCATTATTAATCTCCTTTAAATTTTTCCCTTTCAAAAAAACTTTTTCACTTTTCCTTGTCACTTTTTTTTTTGGAATAATCTACCTTTACTAATCATTAGTGCCTAAATATTTCTTGCTCAATTATTCAAATACATTTCTTTTGCTATAAATCTAACTGAGTTCTGCATAATTGATAATTTAATCTTTTCTTTAAAAATTCAATTAAGCACTTCATCTACGAGTCGGCTACGAATCAGCTAATATTCGGCTTTGCTTTAGTAAAACAATATCTGTTTTTGAAGAGGATTGAGGTGATGTTTCACACTCTATTTTGCTTTAACTGACCTCATCCCGACCTTCTCCTACCAGGAGAAGGAGTAAGAAAAA
>DAOWES010000160.1 GCA_030638385.1 Candidatus Cloacimonadota bacterium
TAAAAACTAACTAGACCACATATAATAAGATCGTTATCTGTCTTGGTGTTAAAAAAGTTAGATTGAAATATTTGAAGTAAAGTAGGAATATTACAGAACTTTACATAAAAAGGAGAAAAAACTGTGAAAAGTGTTGAAAGAATTGATATTAATAAAAAACGTCCCACTCCGGTTCATATAAAATTGATAATTCTCGCTGCGGTAATATTTGGTATTTGGGTTCGTTCCTGTTGGATAAAAAAACAGCCCTTCACACTCAGAATCTATAATATTGTTGTTTCGGAAGTAACTCCCACAAGCATCGAAGTGAAATTTGACGTAAGCAATCCAAACGATATAGAATTAACAAAAGCTATACTAATTAAAGCATCGAATGCTGATGGTGACATAATTGCCAGCAGAATCACCAAGATTACATGCACTCCAAAATCAAAAAAAACATATTTAAAAATGTTAAATACGCTCAAACTTCCTGTTCGTGAAATCTCCGATGTGGAGAATGTTACTATCGAAATATATACCCCTAAAATCTTTGAATAAAAACTATCATCATCCTGCTGTTCTTCGCCCGTAAAACGGGCGAAGAACATAAGAATAGCAAGAAAAACAATCCCTTCTTTCCATTACAATAAAGCCTCGTTTATGCGCATTTATCTCTAATTACAGCATTTCAATAGTAACCTCATCATTAAATCATAAAACGAACATCATTAAAAAATAGGACAATAAATTTTCAATCATTGACATAAATTCATACATTTAAAGTTTTTGAACAAAATCTGGGAGAGTATTATGTATAAATTAGAAGATGAACATTTGGAAAAAGCAAAAGAGATGGCGAAAAACAACAGAACAAAGAAAAATTGTGATAACTGTTATGATCGCGGATATATTGGAATAAATGAACAAAATATGTTAATCCCATGCCATAAATGTGTTGATTTAGAAAAAGTTATGGATGAGTGGAAAAGTTATGTATCTGAGATTCCTAAATTAAAAGAGGAATTTAAAGAATTATTTGAAGAAGACGAAGAGTAGATTTAACACAAAGATTTTGTTCAAAAAATAGGAGATTTTATGTATAAAGCAGTTGATCCAAAAGAAAGAACAGCTGATCTTGAAAAAAGAATAAGAAAATATTGGGAAGAAAATAATACTTCCGAAAAAAGTATCGAGAATAGAGAAGGATCCGAAAAATTTATATTTTTCGAAGGTCCGCCAACAGCAAATGGTAAACCGGGTATTCACCATGTAATGGCAAGAACTCTCAAAGATACTATCTGCCGCTATAAAACAATGCAAGGCTATCAAGTTAAACGTAAAGCCGGCTGGGACACTCATGGTCTTCCGGTTGAAATTGAAGTTGAAAAAAATCTTGGATTGAAAGATAAAAAAGCAGTAGAAGATTACGGTATTGAAAAATTCAATACTAAATGTAAGCAAAGTGTATTTTCATATGAAAAAGAATGGAGTGAGATGACCAAAGCAATGGGTTATTGGATCGATCTTGAAAACCCATACATCACTCTTGAAAATAATTATATCGAAACAGTTTGGTGGATTCTTAACGATTTCTATAAAAAAGGCTTAATCTACAAAGGACATAAAATTGTACCTTATTGCCCCAGCTGCGGAACACCTCTTTCAAGTCATGAAGTTGCACAAGGTTATCAAGAAACAGAAGACCCATCTGTGTTTGTGAAATTTAAAGTAAAAGCTGAGGAAAATACCTATTTCTTAGCTTGGACAACAACACCATGGACACTAATTTCTAATGTTGCTTTGGTTGTGAATCCCGAAGAATCTTATGTAAAAGTTCTTCATAATGAACAAAACCTGATATTAGCAAAAGCAAGATTGGAAATTCTGGAAGGTGATTACGAAATAATTGAAGAATTTATCGGCAAAGAGCTGGAATATAAGGAATATGAGCAACTTTTCCAATTTGTGAAAGCAGATAAAAAAGCATTTTACATTGGCTTAGCAGACTATGTAACAATGGGAGACGGAACCGGCGTAGTTCACACTGCTCCTGCTTTTGGTCAAGATGACTACGATTTGGGCAAGAAGTATGATCTTCCCGTTTTGCAACCTGTTGATGCTGCCGGAAAATTTACCGCTGAAGTAACAGACTGGGCCGGCGAATTTGTGAAAGATGCCGACAAGGGAATCATTAGAAACCTTAAAGATCGTGGCATGCTGTACAAACGTGTACAGATTACACATAGCTATCCATTCTGCTGGCGCTGTAAAAGCCCTCTTATTTACTATGCTCGTTCTAGCTGGTATATTAAAACTTCAGACTATAAAGAACAAATGATTAAAAATAACGAGTCGATCAATTGGCATCCGCAATTTGTTGGTGAAAAACGTTTTGGAGCTTGGCTCGAGAATAACGTTGATTGGGCGATTAGTCGTGATAGATTTTGGGGAACTCCTTTAAATGTGTGGGTTTGTGATGATTGTAATGAATTGGAAAGTGCCGGTTCAATTGCTGAGCTTCGCGAAAAAGGAACTTTGAAAGATGGCTCTGCTGTACCGGAAGATATCGAACTACACAGACCATATGTAGATGACATTGTCATGGACTGTAAGTGTGGTAGCAAAATGCACCGTACGCCGGAAGTTATCGACTGCTGGTTTGATAGTGGCGCCATGCCGTTTGCACAATGGCATTATCCATTTGAGAATAAAGAAAGGTTTGAAAAAGAACTCTTCCCCGCCGACTTTATTAGCGAGGGTATCGACCAAACACGTGGTTGGTTTTATTCTCTTTTAGCAATTTCCACAATTCTCACCGGTAAAGCTCCTTACAAGAATGTTCTTGTGAATGACCTTATTTTAGATAAGAAAGGTCAAAAAATGAGTAAAACCAAAGGCAACAGTGTAAATCCAATGGAGTTAATGGATAAATTTGGAGCAGATGCAAATCGCTGGTATTTGCTTGCCGTTTCTCCCCCATGGATTCCAACAAAGTTCGACGACACCGGGGTTGCTGAAACTGTTAATAAATTCTTTGGAACATTAAAAAATGTTTACTCCTTCTATGTTACTTATGCCAATATAGATAATTTTAATGCTGCTGATTACGAAATTAGCGACAATAAAACCGTAGAAATTGACACTTGGATTATTTCAAAGCTGAATTCTCTGATAAAATATGTTACCGAGAATACTGACAATTACGATTTAACCAAGGGTGTTCGCGCAATCCAAAGCTTCATGATTGATGATTTGAGTAATTGGTATGTACGTAGATGTCGTCGTAGATATTGGGAAATGACCCTAACCGACGATAAAAAAGAAGCATATCTTACTCTGTATCAAGTTCTAGTTTCGGTAAGTAAATTAATCGCCCCCATAGCGCCATACATTGCTGAAGAGATCTTCACAAATCTTACAGGCGAGGAAAGTGTTCACTTGAAAAATTATCCCAAAGCAAACGTTCATGCGATCAATCCAACTTTGGAAAAAGAGATGCAAACTGTTATCGAACTTGTTTCTTTGGGAAGAGCAGCGCGCAACACTTGCCAAATTAAGGTACGTCAAACATTAGGAGCTTTGTTCATTCCCGAAAAATACAAATCTCTTATTGCTAGAATGGAAAATTTGATCAAAGAAGAGATCAACGTTAAAGAGATAAAATATATCCATGAAAAAGATAATTTTGTATCATATGATTTCAAACCAAACTTCAAAGTTATGGGACCAAAATATGGGAAACATATGAAAAACATCGCAGCCACTTTGCGTGAATTAGATACAAATCATATCGTGGATGCTTTACATCAAGGCAAAAATTACGTCCTTGATGTAGATGGAAAATCTTTCCAATTAACTGAAGAAGATCTAATTATCTCAATAAAAGACAAAGAAGGTTTTGTGTTTGAATCAAACAAAGAACTATTTGTTGCGTTAGATACTCAGCTCACACCGCAGCTTATCGAAGAAGGCTTGGCAAGAGAGTTAGTGAATAAAATCCAATTTACTCGCAAAGAAAAAAACTTTGAGATTATGGATAAAATTCATGTAGCCTATCATGCTGAAGAAAAAATCGATGAAGTATTTAATAAATTTAAAGATTATATCATGAGTGAAACTCTTACTGACACCATCTCAAAAATAGAAGAAGTTGATGAAAATATGGTTGAGTGGGATATTAATGGTATCAGAGTTTATCTCAACATAAATAACTTAAAATAAAAATAAAATTATAGGAGAAAGTTATGGCAAAAATCAAAGCTTTCAAGGGCGTTCGCCCTGCGACAGACAAAATCAAAGAAGTTGCTTCTCGTCCTTATGACGTGTTGAATTCTGCAGAAGCAAGAGTGGAAGTAGAAGGAAACCCAAATAGTTTCTTACACGTTGTTAAACCGGAAGTTGACCTTCCGGAAAATATTGATATTTATAATGACAGTGTATATAATAAAGGAAAAGAAAATCTTTATGGAATGATCGAAAAAGGCATTCTTATCCAAGATGAAAAACCTTGCTTATACATCTACCAACAAATCATGGGCGATGTTAACCAAATCGGCTTAGTTGCCGGTGCTTCAATTGAAGATTACGAAAATGGAATCATCAAAAAACACGAGCATACCAGAGCAAACAAGGAAGCAGATAGAATTAAACACGTGGGCACACTCAATGCCAATACCGGACCTGTATTCCTTACATATCCAGCCCGTGAAGATATCAACACAATCATCGCCGCAGAGATGAAGAATACTCCGGTTTACGATTTTGAAGCAGAAGATGGAATCAAACACATTTTCTGGTTAATCACAGACGATGAAAAAATCGCCAATATCACAAAGATTTTCACCGATATCGAATATCTTTATGTTGCTGATGGTCACCATCGTAGTGCTTCCGGAACCAAAGTTGGCCAATCTCGCAGAGAAGCTAATCCAAATCATACAGGTGAAGAAGAATATAATTTCTTCCTATCTGTAATTTTCCCACACAACCAACTTTATATTATGGATTACAACCGCGTAGTTCTAGATATGAACGGACATACAGTGGAAGAGTATCTAAATCTTGTATCTGAAAAATTTGAAGTTACAAAAATTGGCGAGGAAGCTTACAAACCAGCTTCACTTCATAGTTATGGCATGTATGTTGACGGTAACTGGTACAAATTAGAAGCAAAAACAGGAACATTCCCGGAAAATGATCCGGTGAAATCTTTGGATGTTTCCATTTTACAAGAAAACTTACTTACCCCGGTTCTGGGAATCGGAAATCCTAGAACAGATACTCGTATCGATTTCGTGGGTGGGATTAGAGGTCTGAAAGAACTTTCCAATAGAGTTGATGCCGGCGAAGCTGTTGCCTTCTCTATGTTCGCTACATCTATCGAACAGTTGATGGCTATCGCTGATGCAGATGAGGTAATGCCTCCAAAATCAACTTGGTTTGAGCCAAAACTTCGTTCTGGTGTAATTACACATTTACTCGACTAATTAAGTCATTTATTAATCACACCGGAGTTTCAATCTATGTAACTTCGGTGTTTTTTACTAATAGGAAAAATATGAAAAAATACTCGTTATTAAGTTTAGGATGCCCCAAAAACTTAGTGGATAGTGAACTTTTTGCCGGACTCATTGAGCAAAAAGATTTCACTCGTACCGAAGATTTAACGGAAGCAGAAATTATCATTATCAATACTTGTGGTTTTATTTTGGATGCCAAAGAAGAATCGATTCAAACAATATTGGACATTGCTGAGTTGAAAAAGACCGGCAAACTCAATAAATTGATAGTTACAGGCTGTTTAGTTAAGCGCTATTATGATGATATTAAGGCGACAATTCCGGAAATAGACGAATTGGTAGATTTGAAAGATTTCTCAAAATTTGCCAAAATCTTTGACGTTCCTGAAAAAGCGGAACGCCAGCTACTTACTCCCTCACATTATGGCTACCTAAGAATTAGTGACGGTTGCAATAATAATTGTAGCTATTGCGCTATACCCGGTATTCGAGGACCACTTAACAGCGTCCCAATGGAAAGCTTGATTATTGAAGCAAAAAGAATGGCTGCTAAAGGCGTGAAAGAATTGATTGTTTCAGCACAAGACACTGCGCAATACGGAGTAGACATCTATGGTGAGCAAAGACTTGCCGAGCTACTTGAGGAACTTCATAAAATTGAAGACATTAAGTGGATTCGAGTTCTTTACCTTCATCCGGCCCATGTAACAACAAAGATAATCGATACATTCGCCAAACTTCCCAAAATATGTAATTATTTTGAGATTCCACTTCAGCATATCAATGACGACATCTTAACGAGTATGAATCGAAAAGTTTCCCAAGAAAGAATCGAAGAAATTATCGCAGAGATCAAAACAAAGATTCCTGATGCTGTGATACGTACCACATTTATCGTAGGATATCCTTATGAAAATGATGCTGCCTATAATGATCTTAAGAATTTCTTAACTTCCACAAAATTCGGACGTGTTGGCGTGTTCACATATTCCCGCGAAGAAGATACGGCTGCTTTTGACATCTCGGAAGATGTAGCAGAAGAGACTGCCGATGCCCGCAAAGATGAGCTAATGATGATCCAGCAAAAAATCTCGGAAGATTTCTTAGCTTCTTATGTAGGTAAAACTATCCCGGTAATAATTGATAAACTAGGAGAAGTTGGAGAATTTATTTATGAAGGAAGAAGTTATTTCGATGCTCCGGAGATTGATGGAATTGTATTTATCGAAAGCGGAGATGCTGAAATTGGTGATATTGTTGAAGTAGAGATCGTTGATGCCTGGGAATATGATCTCATTGGAAGAATTAATAATTAACATAAACATACAGGAGAAACGATGAGCAAAAAAATTGCCTGTACCGGCATAAAGCCAACCGGAGCACCACATTTAGGAAATTATTTTGGCATGTATAAGCCTGCTTTAGAATTGGCAAAAGAGTTTGATACTAGATATTTCATCGCAGATTATCACGCTCTGAACAGTATAAAAGATGCTAAACGAATGAAAGAATTATCTTATGAAGTTGCTGCAAGTTGGTTAGCTTGCGGACTAGATCCGGATAAATCTATTCTCTATAAACAAAGTGCCGTTCCTTACACATTCGAATTAAATAATCTGCTAATGGCATTCACTTCAAAAGGATTGATGAACCGGGCTCATGCTTACAAAGCAATGGTGCAAGCCAACCTTGAAAACAGTAAAGATCCTGATGATGGTGTAAATATGGGATTATTTACTTATCCAATTCTAATGGCTGCCGATATTTTGCAATTCGATAGCAATGTTGTTCCGGTAGGAAAAGACCAAATTCAACATTTAGAGATGACTATCGATATCGCTCAAAGCATAAATTATAATTATCAAGATGAATTACTAACAATCCCGGAGCCGATCACTAAAAAAGAGACAGGATTAATCATCGGTTTAGATGGCAGAAAGATGAGCAAAAGTTATAATAATACGATTCCGCTATTTCTTCCAAAGAAAAAATTGCGCAAAATGGTGATGAAAATTATTACAAATTCTCAAACTATCGAAGAGCCCAAAGATCCGGATAATTGCAATGTATTTACTTTATATAAACTATTTGCGACCGCAGAACAACAGGCCAACCTTAGAGAAAGATATTTGGCAGGAAACATGGGCTGGGGCCATGCAAAGCAAGAGCTCTTTGAGGTAATGGATACGCATATCGCTCCCATGCGAGAAAAATATGATGATTTAATCAACAATAAAGATTACATTGATAAGGTGCTGAATGAAGGTGCTTTAAAAGCAAATGAGATTGTATCAGCGAAATTGGAAAAACTTAGAATAGCTCTTGGGTTAAAATAATTTTATTCAAAATTCGATAAAATGTTTGACACAGAAAACCAACCCAAATAAAAACGTTTCAACATTGATTAATAGGAGTGTTAATAATGATTCTTACTTTAATGATTATACATATAGTTATCTCGGCCGCCTTAGTATTGAGCATCCTTGTTCAATCAAGTAAAGGTGGAGCTTTAGATGGACTTGTTGGTGGAGCTGCAGTAAACGCTCTTGGTGGACAAGGTGCTAGCAAGTTTATGAAAAAAGCAACAACAGTTTTAGCTGTGTTGTTCACTGTATCTTGCATCATGTTTACTGTTACATTGAGAGATGCAAAACCATCTTCTTCAAAAGCTTTAGACATGCTTAAGGAAGATGCTAAAAAAGAAGTTCCTGTAACAGAAACTCAGCCGTTAACGGAAGAAGTTATCCCTACAGAAGCTACTGAAACTACAGAATAATTTTATAGACGCAGAAGTGGTGGAACTGGCAGA
>DAOWES010000106.1 GCA_030638385.1 Candidatus Cloacimonadota bacterium
AACTTAAATGCTTATGCTCTTGCGGAGATTTACCGGTGAGAATGGTGGGTATGGCTGTGCAAGAGTAGCCAAATTGCATTTTTGCCGGATATCTGTGTGGAAATTTATCTCCTAAAAAATTGTACTTATTCACAATCTCCCAACCCAATGCATCAATAAACATAAAAACATAAACTTTTTTCGTCATTACTCCCGACTCTCCTTGGAAATTATTTTTAGAGAAGCAAAAATGTTCGAGCAAAGGTCTTAGTCAATAAATAATATTATGCCAAACTCGAAAAGTTTCAAATAGCAAAATTACGCATCTTAATGCGCCACAAAAGAGATACGAATGTAGATTATCTTGACGCTATTTTCTACTTTTTTTATCTAAATTTTGTTTTAATGAGTTTTGCAAAATTGAGTGTTTTGTAAAACCTCACCCTGGCCCTCTCCTGCGAGGAGAGGGGAAATTGGGAAGAAGTAATGGCTTTGATCGAAATCCTCAAATGCGGTCATCCTGAGCCGTTGAATGCGTAGTTTTTTACAAAAAACAGCATTGGAGACGAAGGATATTGCAAAATAAGAAGTTAAAGACTTCTTCCCCGATAAATCGGGGCTAAGAATGACAAATTTCTCTTTTTTAGGAATTCATCAAACAAAAGATTAAATTATCAATTTTGCAGAACTCATTATAAATTTCGATCAAAGGAGAATTGATGAAAAGATTATTTAAATTGCTGATAAGACCAACCTATTTTTTTAAAATGGTGTCTTATAATTTAGAAATGATAATTTCAAAGTATAAGCAAAATAAGACAATTGTTTATAATCTTCATCAAGACTATTTTTATGATATTTTTGAGACCATTTACGCACAGCTAAAAACTAATCCCCGCCTAAAAATATATTTCTCATATTTAGAAGGCAATGCCCCATTAAAAAGCTATTTGGAAAATAAAATTGAAAAAAAATATCTCATATCTTCGCTCATTTCTCCCTATATAAATTTTGATATGTATATCTGCCCGGAAGTTAATGGGCCCAATTTCCCTATCCATCTTTTCAAAACAAAAAAAGTTGAAATTTATCACGGTAGCGGAACATATAATTTGTATTCTAAAGCAGATGTTTTAAATAAATTTGATATCCATTTTGCCATCGGTCCCAAATTTAATGAATTTATCGATTTTGCTTATAAAGACAAAAAGAGAAAGCCTAAAATCTATAATGTAGGCTATCCCAAACTAGATATTCTTCTAAGAAAAAACAATTTAACAAATGAACTTCGAAAGCTATATAAAATTGATAAGAGAAAAACGGTTTTATATGCTCCCCATTGGAATGAATTTAGTTCTCTCCATTTTTTCCAAGAAGCTTTTTTGAAAAGTTTGGCTAAACTGGATATCCAAATATTAATCAAACCACATAATTATCTTTATACCCAGTATCCACAAGACAATTGGCTTAATAGATTTGAAAAACTCGCTGATAATTTCGAGAATATTTCTTTCATTAAAAGACCAAACACACAAGAGTTATATCCGCTTGCCGATATGATGATAACAGATACGGGTACAACGGCAGCTTTGGAATTTTGTATAATGGGAAAACCTCTTTTAATATACTGCAATGAAGCTTGGTTTGAAAATAATAATCATAGTGAAGTTGAGCGAGATCTTTGTAATTTAGCAATCAGCTTCCAATCAGCAGAAGAGCTTAACCAGAAAATTTCTCTGATAATTCAGAATGAAAATATAGCAGAGTTAAAAAATCAGAAAGAATTGCAAAAAGAGATTGTTAGCAAATATTTATATCCACCGGGAGAAGGAACCTCAAAAGCAATATCAGCAATATTAACGGAATTGGAGTTAGATTAATGACACAGAGAATATCATCACAACAACGCGATTTACGGATTGATTTTTTCAGAGGTCTCTCACTTTTGTTAATTGTGGCAAATCACATCGATCTATTTTCACAAAAATTTTATTTTAAATTTTCCTTAAAATGGCTTCAACCAGGCTTTTCCGACGCAGCTGAGATATTCGTATTTTTATCAGGTTATGTTTACGGAATTGTCTATTTCAAATATTTAAATAATAATGATTTTGGAAAATTATACTTTAAGTCTTTTTATCGATTTGTTCAGCTCTATTTTGTAAATATTTTTACTTTATTTATCATTTTGGCAATTTATGGTTTATTCAAAACATATATAGATCCAAATCTTATTGCTGCGGGTGGAGTAGCACATTTTTTTCAAAATCCTCAATCTTCATCAATATTTGCGATCTTGATGATTTATGCACCAGCCCTTATAAATGTGTTACCATTATATATGCTATTGCTTTTAGTTATGCCTTTTTATTTAAAATTAATGAAAAAGAAGATGTGGTTAGCTTTGGCAATTTCGTTCGTCATCTATCTTCTCCCTCATTTTTTCAGTTGGCTAAACCTGCCGGCCTATCCTTTTGCTTCCGGAGAAAAATATCCCTGGAGCCGGGGCTGGGCTTTCAATCCATTTGTTTGGCAATTTCTATTTTTACTCGGTATGATTATTTCCATTTCATTAAAATACAAAGATCTGAAAATTCCTCGAAATAGAATTCTCATCACTTTAGCTATTATTATTTTGGCGCTATCAACAATCCCCAGAATTACTTTTATTTTACAAAAGTTTGGTATGATGAATACAAATTGGATAGGAAAAATTCCCTTCACTGCCAAGAAAACTCTAGCTCCGTTCAGGCTCATTCACTTCTTCTCACTTGCCTATCTTATATCAATAATCTTTCCTGTGGATCATAGATTATTCAAAAATAAATTTGCTAAACCAATAATAAAATGTGGCCAACATTCTTTGGAAGTATTCAGCTTTGGAATTATCCTTACCTACACCAGCTACTACCTTTTGATAATTCTAGGAATCTCAGAATTCAAATATTATCTGCTAACAATTATTAGCTGGATCTTTATGCTTTATTGGGGTCAATACCTTGCTTGGAAAAAAAAAATATAAACAATTAAAATTCGGAGATGATTATGAAAAGATTATTGTTGCTACTTCTTAAACAGCCCTTTGCCGGCTTTAAGATTATTTTCTATTGGATATTAATATTTTCTTTAAGAAAGAAGAAAACAAAAACGATTGTATATAATCTAAATCATGATTATTTTTATGATATTTTTTATCCTATTTATCGTGAACTGCAAAAGACAGAAAATATTAAAGTTTATTTTTCCATAAATTTTCAAAACAAAAGCTTAGTTAATTATCTCCAAAACAAAGTAGCTAACAACTTCATAATCTCAAGCCAAATATCTCCATTTATACCATTTGATCTTTTTATTTGTTCCGAAATTACAGGTCCGGATTTCCCTTTTAAACTTTTTAGAACAAAAAAATTAGAGACCTATCATGGGAATGGGATATCGGGATTTTACGAGAAAAAAGATGTTTTAAACAGATTTGATATCCATTTTGCCATTGGCCCCAAATTTAATGAATTTATCGATTTTGCATACCAAAAAAAATCTAAAAAACCAACTGTGTATAATGTCGGATATCCCAAATTAGATCTTCTATTGGAAGAAAATGAATTAACTAAAAAGCTAAAAGAGTTGTATCATATTAAAGAGAGACCTACTGTACTTTATGCTCCTCACTGGAATCCATTTGGTTCATTACATACATTTGAAGATGAGATTATTAAAGTTCTAATGAAATATGATATAAATCTCTTAATAAAACCACATCACTATTTATATGCCAAATATCCGGAATTAAATTGGCAAAAGCGGCTAGCAGATTTAGCAAAAGAATCTTCAAATATTACGATTATCGAGCGACCAAATACTCAAGAATTATACCCTCTTGCCGATATGATGATAAGCGATACCGGAACATCGGCCCCTTTTGAATTTTGTTTGTTGCAAAAGCCATTATTTGTTTTTAAGAACGATCGCTGGTTTGAAAATGAAACGGAAGCTTATGAAGAAAAGCGCATTTTAGAAGCTTCAATCTGTTTTGAGAATATTGAAAATTTCCAAGAGCTTATTGCTGAATATTTAAATGAATCTTCTCAAATGCGAGCATTAATTCACAACCAGCAAAAGAAGCAAAAAGAATTAATCGACGAATTACTTTATAATCCGGGAAAAGCAACTCCCAAAGCTGTAGAAGCTATTCAAATAGAGCTAGGTCTAAAATAGCATCATTTACTTCTGCGCAAAATGATCCAATATTTTCGGGCTGCTAAAAGCCAAAATAAGATGGTCAAAACCACGAATAAATAAAAAAGGTTAGCCGCAATATATTGCAAACTAACCTTCCTAAAAAAGAGAAATTTGTCATCTTGAGCGGAGACGAAAGATAGTGCAAGATAAGAAGTTAAAGAATCCTTCGTCTCCGCTCAGGATGACAGTAACTATGGAGTATAGACAAATTCTTCATTAAGATTCTCTGGTTTATAAAGATACCAATCTTTATTTATAGTTCCGGATGACTCCGCCCAGTTTTGAAAATTCTTGTAGCCCCAAGATAATTGTTTTCGTTCTAGTGGATAATTCCATACAATGGGTATATTTATTGCCCACGGCAGATTATTTGTAGTTTTATAATATCTAGCATCACCCGGGGAACTATTATCATCTTCCGTTCCAAATAGAGTATTATCTGCTTTTGAGGTTGGAGGATAATCGGGTAAATGAACTTCACGCCCGATATCACCATTTGATCTTAAAAATGGATTATACGGCGGTTGAAATTCCAATTTTTTCAATGGTTTGGGAACATTCAAAGACAAACCAAAATTAATATCTACAGATTTAAAATGTTCTGCCCCTGATTCTGTATTTACAAAGCCTTCTCCCGAAGGACTAATGATATCATATGCATCATCAAACACATTTATGATAACATTATCATTATCTTTTTCAATGCTAACATCGCCCGAAAAGTTATTTACATTGCTCGATGAAATTGGTAATTCAATTGCAAAACCACTATGATATGATCCGCCGATCGCTCTCAATCTGATAGTTCCAATGATATCGATTAATTTATTTTTAGGATTATGTACGTTTCTAAAATTATAGCCAACTACCAAATCATTCATATCATAATCACCTTGTCGTGGCCAATAATCTTCAAACGCTAATGTCCCAAAAACATTTTCAGCAGGATAAAAGTTATCGAAAGCTCGCTTCGGATCTTGCGGATAATCATCATATAGATCGCTTATACCATCATTATCCTCATCCTCTATTTCATCTACAAGATTCACATCTACAGTACTAATAGCCTCAATCGGATTGGAAGTTACACTAAAAATCGCATCATTAAAATCATTATCACCTTGAGGTCTGGTTAAGTCTTCAAATGCTAAAAAAAATTTCCCTGTCTCTTTATCGTTTAAAAGAACTGCATGTTGCTGAAATGTTGCACTAAATTCCGGATTATATTCTGAATTTGAGTAATATCTGGTTCTTGTTTCGCTCACACTTTTCCCATTCCAACCGTTTGCGACCAAAAACCAACCTATAACTGTTCCGGCTTCAAATTCACCTAAATGGATTTTATCTCCGGAATGCATTCCATTCTTTTGTATAGAAACATTTGGGACAATAATTGTATGAACTAAATCACTCGGATTTTCCGGAGGTCCATCCTTCTGAGAATAGGAATAAAATCCCAAACTGTTTCTATAACCAGCTCCTTCATGCACAAAAGTAATCCAAACATCAGCATCCTCTTCTACTACTGTATTCAACATAGATCCCTCCGATAAGTAATCGGGATGGTATTTCGGAACAGGTCTATATTCAGGGAAAGAAGCATTAATTCTCTGCAATAATTCAGGTCCGATATAATCTACTGCCATATCATTTGGGATGCCATTATTATTATAAGAAGTAAGGTATTTGAAAAAACCATCTCGAGGCTGATGATTACCGCCAACTCCTCTTGTTTCGGGGCTTCCACCAATTTCCAAAGATACTTTGTTATTAATTATTGGCAAAGTTGTTGTGGTCATATAGCCCACAATCGTAACCGAATCTAACATTGTTGGTAAATTCAAAACTTGAGAATAACAACCGGTATCATCTGTAGCTCCTTGCGTAATAAGTCTGCCATTTTCTTCAATTCTGCCATCATAAACAGCAAAATAAATACTTGGAATAGGAACATTTTCTCTAGTGTTACAAATAATTTCCAGATCCACATTATTCGTAAGCTTATAGTCGAAATCTTTAGCTACAACAAGTTCACTCATGGAATTAGTATCATCATAGATAATATCACAGCCAAATATTGCTATTATCATTAATAATAGAAAGGTCATTTTTTTCATTTTTACTCCTAAACTTCAAACAACGATTTTTTTGAATAACTTTTCAAAAATTAAAATTACTTAAATTTATGTAAATATTTTTCCAACATTAGCCATTCAATACGCTCAAAATCATTATTTAGGTTAATTTCATTTTTAATTTATTTCGCATAAACGCTTTCAATTGATCTCTTTCCCAACCGTATGTTCCGAATCTATAATATAATATTATGAAAAATAATCCTGTTAATGCAAACATCAAAAGCAGTGCGGCAAAAGATTCAGGATAGAAAAAGTTCTTTAACATTAAGGCAAAAAGAAAAGTTAATGCACCAATCCACAAGCTATGAATCACAGATTGCTTCATATATTCAATAAAACTTATTTTTGAAAATTTCAATCCAATTGGGATATTAAAAGCAATTGTTAGAATTGCATTTGGAATTAATGTCCCCAAAGCTACTCCAATAATGCCATAATATTTTATTAAAAAAATACTTAATCCCAAATTCATTATGCATTCGGCAATTGCGATAAAAGATAATTTTTTATATTGATTTCCCATAAGCAAAATTTTGACCGAAGTGCTTCGGAAAAACACAATTAAATACATTGAAATCATCAATAATAGCGCCACGGTCAAACCATCAGGGTCATCTAATTCGAGCCAAATTTTCAGCATAGGCTTCACAAATACAACCAAAGGCACAAACATCAAAGTAGAAATAACTCCCATAAGCCGATTAGATTCGATCATTATCTTACTAAGTTTATCTGCTTTATCGGAAGCAAAAAGAGTTGCCGCAACAGGTGCTAAATTATCTAAGAATTGAGAGGAAAAAGTCTTAAAAGTCATCGCCAATTTCGATGATATTTGATAAACGGCAATTAAGGAAACCGATGCAAAAACAGAGATAACCAGTTGATCTGTTCGGAAAATTATCAGATTACTAAATGAGATAATGTAAGCAAAAAAGGAAAATGACATCACCTCTTTTAAGAGTCGATAATCATAAAGTTTAAAGCTAATTTTCAGGGTGGGAATATTTTTATAGGAATAAAACGCCATAGTGAGATTAGTAAGAATTGCAATTGAGATTGTAACGATTGTCATTCCCCACAAAGCGAGACCCGATTTAATAACAAAAATCATTAAACCAAAATTCAATAAATTAAAAACAACTTGGATGATATTACGTAACTGAATTTTATGAAGTCCACGTAACACTTCCACAAAAAAACCGGTCGGAAAAACAATCGCAGTTCCCACCCCAAAC
>DAOWES010000285.1 GCA_030638385.1 Candidatus Cloacimonadota bacterium
AGAAGAAAATCTTTTAAATCAGCTAAATCCTGCCCAACAAAAAGTAGTCACAACTACCGAAGGTCCTGTGCTGGTTCTGGCAGGTGCCGGTAGTGGGAAAACCCGATCTATCATTTATCGAGCCGCATATTTAATTTCTAAAAAACGCGTAAATCCGTGGAATATTTTGGCGGTTACTTTCACAAACAAAGCAGCTCGTGAACTTAAAGAAAGATTATATAGTTATTTTGGAATTTCTTCCTACTCTCTTTGGTTTGGGACATTTCACTCAATCTGCACGAGAATTTTGCGCCAAGAAGTAGAGTTCCTACCGGTAACTTCTAATTTTTCCATCTATGATTCAGATGACCAAAAAGCACTGCTAAAAAAAATCTATAAAAAGCTGAATATTGATAGTAAATATTTCCCTCTAAATAAAATTAAATCGATTATTAGCAATCAAAAAAACTCTCTTATCCTTCCCAAAGATTTCTTTAATTTCAATGAAGAAAATGCTTATACTAAAACGGCATATAAAATTTATGAAGAATATCAGAAGCAATTAGTAGCCAATAATTCAATGGACTTTGATGATTTGTTGCTTTATACAGCTCTACTTTTACATGATAATGAAGCTATTAGACGCAAATATGAAAAGATCTTTCGCTATGTAATGATCGATGAATACCAAGATACAAATTACGCGCAATTTAAAATCGTAAATCTCATCGCGGGTAATCATCAAAATTTATGCGTTGTAGGAGATGATGACCAGGCCATCTACACTTGGCGCGGCGCAGATATCAAAAACATCTTGGAATTTGAGAAAGATTATAAAAACGTTACCATCATAAAACTTGAACAAAATTATCGCTCTCCGGCTGTTATCTTAAATCTGGCAAATAGTTTAATCAGCAACAATCTGGAAAGACATCAAAAAGAGTTATGGACAAAGAGAAAGAGTGACGAAATGCCAATGCGCTTTAAATTGCTAAATGGAGAAGAAGAAGCGAAATTTGTGGCTGAAAAAGTTACAGAGCTAAAATTAAAAGGTTCCAGTTTTGAAGATTGTGTTATTTTATATCGAACAAATGCTCAATCACGTGTCTTTGAAAAAGCGTTTAATCTAAGTAAAATCCCATATCAGATAATTGGTGGGATCAATTTTTATCAACGTAAAGAGATCAAAGATATCTTAGCCTACCTCAAATATTTGGTAAATCCTGCCGATCTGGGAAGCTTCAATCGCATCATCAACTTTCCCACTCGAGGAATTGGCAAAGTAACTATTGAAAGAATAATTTCAAATGCCCTAAATAATAATGAGGACGTTTGGACATCATTAAAACATAAAAAAAATCCCTATCTCTCCGCCGGTGCTCAAAAGAAAGTTAATCTATTTACCAACTTAATAAAAGAATTGCGAGAAGAATCTCAAGTTAATCCGATTTCTGAGGTGATTAGCACATTATTAAAAAAAACTCAAATGCTCGAACTACTCAGTCGCTCCGATGATCCTCAAGATGTATCTCGAGTAGAGAATATCAAAGAATTTCTCTCGGCGGCAGAAGAATTCTCCGAAATGTATGAAAAAGATTTCGAGAAAAAACCATTATTGACAGAATATCTGCAAAATATAACGCTCCAAACCGATTTAGATACTGTAAATGAAGAGAGAGACACTGTTAAATTAATGACAATGCATAATGCAAAAGGATTGGAATTTAAACATGTCTTCGTGGTCGGCTTGGAAGAAGAACTTCTCCCCCACATCCGATCAATGGCAGATGAGAGATCAATCGAAGAGGAAAGACGCTTATTATATGTTGCGATAACAAGAGCAAAAGAAACTGTAATGCTTACCTATGCCGAATCCAGACGTGTGTTTGGCTCAATCCGATATTTTTTACCAAGTAGATTTTTACATGAGTTGGATGAAAATTTCATCAAATATGGCAATAGCAATTTTTATGATAGATTTCAACCCAAAAAAGATCCCAAAATTCCCAAAATCGATATTATTAGAGAAAGCCAAAAACACTATCGAATTGGACAAGAAGTTTTACATCCAAAATTTGGAGTTGGCAAAATATTAAATGTTAATGGAAAAGATGAAAAAGCTAAACTTACAATATCTTTTTCCAATGGTGAACTAAAAAAAATAATAGGAACTTTCATCGAACTTATCTAAATTTATAAGGATTTAATAAATGAAACATAAAATAATAATTATACTTCTTTTCACAGTTTTAACTGTAAACCTGGTTGCTGAGAAATATGCCGGTGAGATATTTAGAATGGGTGCAGGTGTTGAAAATTTTGCTTTGGGAAACACGGGTTTAACCAATGCCAATAGCTCCGCATTGGCATATTGGAATCCTGCCTTTTTAGCAAATATCAGCCAAAACAGTTTCGAAATTATGCACGCTGAAGAATATATGGGACTCCTCACTTATGATGTGGCTGCCTATATATTTGGGAAACAAGCTAAATGTTCGGTTGTGCTTACACGCATAGGAATCGATGATATCCCCTTAACTGCATGGAATGAGACAACAAACCGCCCCTACGAATATAAAAACGTGAACAACTCTGATCTTTCTCTATTTGTGGGAATTCATCGAAAACTACTGGGCTTAAACCTCGGATTTACTCCCAAAGTAGCATATCGTAGCCTTGCTGAAGAATCGGGTTTTGGATTTGGTTTAGATGTTTCCACTTATTATCAATTATCTGATAACCTGATGTTGGCAGCCAAAATCAGAGACCTCTTCACTACACAAATAATCTGGACTACCGGAACACAAGAATCAGTTCTTCCCGGTTTAGATATGGAAGCCTCATATAATTTCATACTGCCGATTTTTAAAAAATCATCAAAACTTATCGGAGCAATTGAAATCTATTCTGAAGATAGAGACTTTGCTGCCACCAATTCATTCGGCATCTTTAGCACAGATTATCATTTCGGTTTTTCCACTCAAGTACATCCCCAAGCTGATTTACTTTTGGGCTATGATGTGAATAATCTGACCGCCGGAATTAAAATTAAAATTAAAAAATGGTTTATAAATTATGGTTTTAAACAAAACTCAGAACTTGAAAATTCACACCGCATTTCATTGGAGTTAAAAATATAATATGAATAGAAAAAAAATTGCAGTTCTCGGCATCACGGGATCTATCGGAAGTTCTACCGTTGAAGTAATTCGACAACATCAAGATATCTTTGAAATTGTACTCGCTTCAGCACATAATAATCATCTGGATTTATTTAAATATGCCGAAGAATTTAATATCCCAAATCTGGTAATATCCAACGATTTGAAAAGAAATAATATCACAAATATTCCTGATAACAGAAAGCTTTATTTTGGATCAAATCAACTTATTGAACTACTCGAAAATATTGATTGTGATATTGTTATCAATGCCATTTCCGGGTCTGCCGGCTTGATGTCGTCAATGACAACTGTTCGACGTGGCATCGATTTGGCTTTGGCCAATAAAGAATCTTTGGTAATGGCCGGGCATCTTATCAATAATGAACTTGAAACATCAAAATCAAAACTACTACCGGTTGATAGCGAGCATAGCGCAATCTTTCAAGCGATTGGCAAGTCTCCCCTTTCTGAGATAAAAAAAATTATCCTTACCGCTTCCGGAGGACCTTTTAGAAATCTTCCTCTCGATAAATTTAAAGATATTACTTTGGCACAAACGCTAAAGCATCCGACTTGGGATATGGGCGCCAAAATCACGGTTGATTCAGCAACTATGATGAATAAAGGTTTAGAAGTTATTGAAGCTAAATGGCTGTTTCACAAAGATTATGAAGACATCTCAGCAGTCATCCATCCTCAATCAATTGTACACTCATTCATCGAATACGTTGATGGTTCTATCTTAGCTCAAATGAGTTCACCATCAATGCAACTACCCATCTTGTATGCTCTCACTCATCCCAAACACATAAAATCCAATCTGATGAAAACAAGTATTGTCGATCTGCCAAATCTTAGTTTTGAGAAATTAGAAAAAGAGAGATATCCACTTTATTTTCTGGCAAGAGAAGTTGGAAAAATTGGTGGGCTATTACCTACAATCATGAACTCGGCAAATGAAGCTGCCATCTCCTTATTTCTAAAGGAAAGTATTAAATTTAACCAAATTCATCAAATCGTTCAAGCTACTGTAGAAAAATTTGAAAATATTTCAAACCCAAGCTTAAATGATATAATTTTAGCAAATTCAAGTACATACGAAAAAGTGAAAAAGGATTATAAAAATTTAATTAAATAATCTTTGATGAACTCGTAAAAAAGTCTGAGATCCTCAAATATTGTCATCCTGAGCGGAGACGAAGGGCTCTGCAATATAAGAAGTTAAAGCATCCTTCGTCTCCGCTCAGGATGACAACGTTCTCTTTTTTACGAGTTCATCATCTTTAAGAAATCTAATAAATAATCTATTGCATTCACCGGGGGGGAAGAAATGCAAAAAACAAGTTCGCCACTATTTATTCCAACCTTATTTTGGATAACCGGAATAGTAGTGACAAAATTATTTTCTCCGCCAATAATTCTTGTATTTGCTCTGGCAACTTTCACCTTATTATTAACTGTAGTTTTCGTTAAATTTAGAATTAGCTCGATCTTATTACTTCTCTTTCTCATGGGAATTTTAAACAGCTTAATCGCTTGGCAAAAACCTGCCCACCATCTTTCGAATATTTTAGCAAAACATCCCACAATTCAACAACCAATTGTCGGAAAAATTACTTCCGAAGTTATTAAAAAAGATAATTACTATATCTTTGATCTGCAATTAAGCTCAATTGCCAACCATTCAGTTAGCGGAAAAATCAAGTTATCCACCAACCAAGATAGTTTAAATTATGCGGATGAGATCTCTACAATTGCTTCCATTCGCAAAATATCAAAAGTTGCTAATCCCGCCGGGTTCGATCTGCAAGAATATTATGGTTTAAAAAGTATCTCAGCCGGCGGATTTTCTAAAACGATAATAGAAATAGTGGATAATTCATCGTCTAACTTAGGAAAAACAATTATCAAAATCAGAAAATTTATTCGAGCCAGAATTGAAAAAAGATGCGGAAAGTACAGCGGATTCATCAAAGCTATCCTCATTGCCGATCGTTCAAATATCGATTTTGAGAGAAATATATTAAGCAATGCCGGTCTTAGTCATCTGTTAGCTGTTAGCGGCTTACACGTTGCCATTATCGCTCTCCTCATTTATTCTATTATTAATGTCGTAATTCGGAATCGATATCTAAATAGAATTATCACCATCATCATCCTCATTTCATACGCTGCTATCTGCAATTTTTCTCCCTCTGTTTCGCGCGCTGTTATAATGATCTCACTAGTTTTAATTTCAAAGATGCTCAATCGAAAAACCGATCTACTCAATATTCTATCTCTCAGCCTTATCCTTATCACTGCAATCAACCCCAACCAATTGTTTTCCACCGGGTTACAAATGTCATTTGCGGCGGTGTTAACTTTAGGGTTATTTATTCCCAAAATAAAACGTTTCAAATTGCCGGATGCTTCCCCATTCATTTCATACACCATTCGCATTATAAACGGAATTATTCTCATCATGATTTCATCATTTGTATTATCACTTTTTTTAGCACCAATTACAATCTTAAATTTTAATCAATTTAACCTAAATGGAGTTATTGCCAATATTGTCGGAATCCCCATTATCTCTCTTATTCTTAGTTTATCAGTTGTGGTAATATTCCTACCTGAATTCAATTTTCTTTTGGAATTATATCAGTTTAGTTTAGATTTTATTTTGAATCTTTTTTTCTCTTGGACAAAATATGTTAGTAATTTCCCTTTTAATTGGAAGTTTCTATCTGTCACAATTTCCCAAATTTTTGCACTATATATTTTGCTAATCATCATTTTTCATAGGAAGTCAAAACTTTCCCTCTGCCTAATATCAAGCCTAATGTTTATCTTCATTCTCTGTTTCAATGTTAATTCCGATAATTTTGAAATTACCTATTTTGATTGTGGTTTGGGTGATCTCTTTTTAATAAGAAATAGTTTTGGGGAAACAATATTAATCGATACAGGGCCAACAAATTCCACTAGCAAACATTTTAATAATTCAGCTCTACCCTACCTGAAACAACAGAAGATAAATTCATTAGATTATCTTATTATAACGCACGCTCACAACGATCATTATGGAGGTTTGAAATCTGTTTTGGCAGAATTAAAAGTAAAAAATATTGTTGTAACCGATGAATTTGTATCTCGAAAAATTTGGAAATATTTTCAAAATGATGTCATTTCAGAGCAAGCCAATCTAATTACAATTACAGACACAACCACAATATTCCTCACAGATTTTTCGATGAAAATTCTACATCCCGATAAACACTTTGCAGACAATAATATTAATAATATGTCGATTGTTACCAAGATAGAGTTTGATTCTACATCTTTTCTATTTATGGGAGATTTGGAAGAGGAGGGTGAGCATTATCTCATTGATAATTATGCAGAACATTTACCGGCAGATGTGCTAAAAGCCGGTCATCACGGTAGCAGAACTGCTTGCTCGGAAGAGTTCATAAAATTAGTAAATCCGGAATTTGTAATTTTACCAACTTCACTACATAACCGCTTTGGATTTCCGCACCGCATAACATTAGATAAATTTAAATATTTGGAAGATCATCTACTAATTACCGGCAAAGACGGTGCAATTCAGATTTATCCAAATAAACAAAATACATATATAAAAACAATTAAATCGGGAAAAGAATTTATTATAAAAAAGAATCCACTTTGAAGAAGTCTTTGTCCACGGATGATCACGAAAAATAAAGCTCAAAAATTAATTCTAAGGCATTATCTCAAGTTAGAAGTGAAAATACTTGATTATGGTTTTTATAGTGAACACAAAAAAAAATAACCCCATAAAATTAATTACAGGGCTATTCTCTATTTTACTTTTCCTAGAAAAAGAAAGTTTCCCCGACGCAAAAGCTTCAGGGTGAATTTTTCTTATTTCAATAGCATCATTTTTTGAGTTGAGCTAAAACCTTTTGCTTGCATTCTGTAGAAGTAAATACCTGATGATACAGCGTTTCCGTTGTCATCGTTACCGTGCCAAACTACATTATGATCAGTTGCCACCATTTCTCTATCAATAAGAGTTTTCACTAACTGACCTTTAGAGTTGAAAACTTTAAGAGTTACATCTCCTGCGTTTACAAGTGAGAAACTAATTGTTGTAGTAGGATTAAATGGATTAGGATAGTTAGCTTTCAATTCTGTAGCGATCACAAGATCTTCTTCAGAAGAAGTTCCACCATAGATGAATGTAACTTCTTTGACTGTACTTTGCTCACCAGAATCATAAAGAGCAACTACACCGGCTTTATACTTTGTAGCATTGACAAGATTTTTAAGTGTGAAGCTTCTATATGTTGTATTTTCTACAAATGCATCATCAAGATATACATCGTAAGATGTTACTGAACGACCAATATTTTTGCTAAGCTGTTTGTAGAAATGTACATCATCGAAATAACAATCCACTGTTTGACCTTCAAGTCCACCCGCAAAAATATTTACACAACCAAGTTGGCATACTCCTGCCTCTCCCATAGCAGTCAAAGAGAAATCCCAGTTTGCCACTTCAGTTCCATCAACAACAAATGTACATCTTTGAGCATCAAGATCAATTACATTTTTAACAGAGAACCAGGCATCAATTGGATGTGTAAAATCTCTTTTACTCGGATATGCAGCTTGATATTTACCCTTTCCATCTTTACCAAAATAGAATTCGGCTGCCCATTCTGACTTAGTAACATGTTCGATATTATAATATCCACCAAACCCGGCTGGTATATAAAGTTGCATTTCGTATATATATGTACCTGTTTTCTTATCTCCCATTGCTAAAACCAAGTCTGAGCTTCCTGCAATATTAACAGAATTTGATCCACTAGCTGCTTGAGCATCTGTAATAAGAGCATCTTCTTTGCTACCAGGGAGTGTTGACCATGTTGTCCATATACCAGCTTTTTCAGCAAGATAATCGCCGACATTGTAAGCTTCGAAATCATCAAAATAATTCATTGAAGGAGTTGGTTCTTTCCAAGAAAGTTTACCGGTAAATTTATTAACTATAAGATCTTCTACAGGAAGAATCTCTTCTATACCATCAAAAGTAAATGTAATTTCTACAGGTGCAGATTCACCTTCCGTATGGATAGCTGTTACACAAGCTGAATATTCAAAAGCAACCAAGAGATTTTCAAAAGTGTAAGTTTCTTCACTGATTGCTTCAGCAACCATAGAATCATTCAAATAAACATTATAAGTACCTGCAAAACTACGTTCTACCGGGGCTACCCAAGTCATTACTCCGGTTACAACATCAACGCTCAAATCGGTTGGTATTTCCAATTCGCCTGAATAAATAAATGTTTTTTTCACAATATTAGATTCACCATCAGCATAAAGAGCAGATACCCCGGCTGTGTACTCAGTATCTTTCACTAAACCGCTGAATGTATATGATAAATCACTGATATTTGCTGCTACTAAATCGTCACCAAGATAAACATTATATCCGGTAACTGCTCTAGTTGTTTTAGAATTATTTAAGTTTCCTTTTGCCATTTCGCCACAAGCTTTTGCAGCCTCAGTATCAAAGTCATCTTCAACAAGTACCATTGGAATAGCTCTTCTCTCTACATTTTCCACAAATGCTTTAATATTCCAATTATAGTCTAAGTCTGGATTAAGTTCAGAAATTGGATCCCAATTTACTCCATTCATACAGATCATATTACCAAATCCGACTTTAGCAGGACCGGCATCTACTCCAACCGGGAATTCGTCTGCAACTTGATCAACTACTGTGTAACCAAACCAAAGTTCTTCATTACCGTCGATTGTAACAGGAGTATCAAGCACAACTTCATTCCACTGACCCAGGGTAGGAGAAACATTTTGCTCAGCAACCAAATTAGTCGCATTCTCACCTGTCCAAACTTTTACAACAAAGCTAGTCGATCTTGTTGTAGTTATACTTGGGAAGAAACTAATTTTAGTAAGAGTCATTCCATTATATTTACCAACATTAGCAGTATCCCAACGACTTGCAACGGAGTATGTTCCGCCGGCAGTCATTCCGATGCCATCACTATTAGCATCAGAACACCATTTTAACCAACCAGGATCAATTTCTCCTGTTGGTGGAAACCAGGTCATTGTACCTGTAATTCCATCAACATTCACATCAACAGGAATAGCATCAAGACTCCTTCCTTCAACATTATTCAAATTATTTGCAAAAGCAAATACAGATAGGCTCATAAGAGCCATAACAACAAATATTTTTAATATACTTTTCATTTTGTTACCTCATTAAAAAATTTTAATTTCAATTAATAAATAACCAGTTTTTGACATTGTAGATCAATTCTTTTTCTTCAAAATTTAATTACATGAGTTCACTCTAAAAAATTCAAATATATTCATTAGATCATTTTTTATAACTCACTATCTCACTATCTCCACATCTCATCATTATACGATTAATCTTCTTTTCCCATTACCATTATATTTATTTCGAAAAAAACGAAAAAATGACATTTTTTGTCAAATATATTTCACTTAATTTATTTTTTCGATTAGGCAAGTCCAACCAATCCATTCATATATAAACAGTTACATTCACAACAAGATCATTATTGTCAAAAGTAATTAAATTAAAAAAAGTTCCAAAATCAGGAGCAATATTATAAAATTAACTCTCTTCGAATAACCATAAAGTTTTCTGTTAAAGTTTTACTTTTTATCTTCCTCACGAAAGATAAATATTTTTTCTCCATCTTTTTGCATCCCAATTTTTCTTGCTTCTTCTTCCCATGTTTGGGGATCATTTTTAAGAAGTTCATTTTCTTCTTGCAATCTTATGTTATCTTGTTCCGCAAGAGCAATTCTCTTTTCATAATCTCTTACTTTCTTTGCCATTTTGGCTTTTCTAACAAAACTAAATTCACTAAAAAAAACCACCCAAACCAAAATTAAAATAATAGCTCCAATTGAAACTATGGGAATCTTCTTTCCTTTTTCCATATCTAACCCTTCAAAATAATTTTACTGCGATAGCAGATTTATCTAATAGAATGAATAAATTTTATAGTAATCATATTGCTTAATTTCACCAATATCTACCCGCATAAAATCTCCCAAAAATTAACTTATAATAACAAAAAAACCTTGCAGGTAGATTGCTGAATCCGTTTCTGCAAGGTCAACTTATTTTTTGCTTTTACAGTGAGGTCTGAGTCTTGAGATTTTCCAAAAGCCTACATCTTCCCCTAACCCCTTCTCCTCGCAGGAGAAGGAGACGAAACGAACAGTCGGCTGAGGGTGAGAACTCCCCCAATCTCTATTCACGTTCATTTGCCAAGAACCTTATTTAAATGCTTCCATGCCGGAAAAATCGCGATAAGCATCAAAACTAACTAAGATTTTTTTATCTTCTGCAGTTAATTCATCAGTTATTATTCTTGCGATAACTTCTCCTAAACCCGGGCCTAACATTAGCCCTTGTCCGCACATACCCACAGCATTAATAAATTTGGGAACTTCTTTCGATTCGCATACAATTGGAAAGGCATCAGGAGTCATGGGATATTGTCCCCGCCAAGTTCTTCGTACTTTTAGGTTTGCTAATTTTGGATACAAGCTCACCATTCGCTTGGCAACTCGTGGCAAGAATTCAGAAGTTGAATCGCTATCTGTTCCAAGATAAACCGGACTTGGAGTAATACAGAAAACAATTTGCCCTTCATTATTTTGATAGAAATAGTAATTTGCCGAACCTTTATCAGGACGCATATCCACAATCATCGGACCGCAGAATCTTTCTACCGGTTCAGAGATAGCACCTTCGTGAGAATCGGGCACAACGGGCAGATCTAAACCTACCATATTACCAATCTCATTGGCAAAATGTCCGGCACAATTAATAACATATTCACTCTTATATTCAGCTTTATCTGTTTTAACAACAAAGCCATCATCAACAGTTATATCGATAACTTTCTCTTTGAATTTATAGTTAGCTCCCTCTTTGAGGCTTTTAAAATAGAAGGCATTATTGGCAAGCATTGGAGAAGCGCTGCCATCTTCCGGAGAGTAAGTAGCTCCACGTAAACCATCTGTGTTTATCCCGGGAACCAATTTTTCATATTCATCTACCGAGATCCAATCGATATTCAAGCCGAACGATTTTTGAATTTCCAATAATTCTTTTAGTTTTTCTTCATCTTCTTTTGTGTAAGCAGGGAAACTATAACCATTCCTGAGCCAACCGATATCATCGCCATTCTCTTTTTCCCAACTAGAAAAGATCTCAATACTTCTTTGAGAAATTTTAATTTTACCAAAGTCGGAGTGAGTTGCACGAATTCCACCGATAGCTTTTTTATTCTGACCCTGCCCCGGAGAAGGGCGAGATTCAATTACCAAAACGCTTTTCTTATTTGCCAAAGCCATTGCCGTGGGCACTCCCACCGAGCCACCACCGATAATTATTACATCATATTTCTTCATTAGTTATCTCCTTCGGCAAATTTTCCTAAAGGGACTTCCACATAAAGCGGTCTGCGCGTATTTAATTCGACCTCTTCCAAGGAAATGCCTTCTTCTATAAACAGTTGTTTCATCAGATTTTCACAAGTTTTATAGCCGCAAGCACCCATTCCGGCTCGTGTAATTACTTTTATCTGATTCATATCATGAATTCCTTCTCTGATAAGTTTTCTTACTTCTCCGGCTGTAACGCGCTCACACAAACACACCATCGCATCATCATTAATTGTTTCAATTATTATTGTTGGCACTGCCTCGGAAACAGCTTTATCCTGAACAACAAAAGAAACAATCTTTGCAGCTAACTCTTTTGGCGCTTTTATCTTAATTATTTGAGTTCGATTATTTGCTTTCACATCCAATATGGAAATAACTTCAAATGATCCTAACATATTACCATCGATATCATTGCAATTAATGCGACCGCCCACATTTAGCTTTTTGTTGGAAATTTCATATGGCAGAGTTACGATTGGATATTCTTTATCTTTTCTAAAATCTACCAAAGTAATAGCCAGACCGGGACAAATTGTCACACATTTCCCGCAGCCAATACAGCTTCCTTCGAAGTTTGGATATCCCATAATTGGATCACCTTCCAGATTTATGGAGTTGGTAGGACAAACTGTTGAGCATGGATTACAGGGAATTTCTTGAACACAATGAATCACAGGAAAAACACCTTCTGTTTGAGTAGTAATTTTCTCCTCTTTAATCTCTCCCGGATGAGCTTTGAGAACTTTTGCTTTTTCATACCAGCTAGTTGGAATTTCTTCTACAGCTGCACCCAATTCTTTGGCTAATTTCAAGCCAACGATTTTACCATTAAACATGGCGGAAGAAGCCTCTGCAATTTCCAAGGCATCTCCTGCTGAAAATACTTTGATACCGGCAATTTTTGCTTCATCGGTAAATTCGGCTACAGATTCCAAGCCAACAGCAATTAATAGCGTATCGCATTCGAATGTTTTTTCTGTTCCGGAAATTGGTTGGAATTTATCATCAATCTCAGAAATGGTAACAGATGAAATTGATTTTTCTCCATTTGCAGAAAGTACTGTATGACGTGTATAAATGGGAACACCCAATCGTTTTAATTTATCATCGTGAACTTTGTATCCACCACATTTTGGCATCGCTTCAACTAATCCCACCACATCAATTCCGGCTTGCAAAGCGTGATAACCTGCGATTAATCCTACATTCCCTCCACCAACGATAAATAATCTTTTTGTTGGCTTTACCAAATCTCTATTTACCAAAGTTTGGAAAGCTCCGGCACCATAAATTCCTGCCAAAGTATTTCCCGTAAAACGTAAGAATTTTTCACGCGCTCCAGCCGCATTTAAGATAATTTTTGGTTTCACCAATTTATAAACACCATCTTTCAGAATTCCAACTTTCTTATCTTTAAATACATAAAGCGCCGTACTATCCAGCCAAACATCTATATTATTATCGTTCATTACTTGTTCAGATAGCTTTTTACCAATATCATTACCACGAGAACCTGCAAAAGAATCTTCCACAGAACCGAAAAATTTATGAGTTTGCAATACAAGCTTGCCACCAAGTTCATTCTTATCATCAATTAAAATAGCTTTAACATTGTGCTTTCCAAGTTGAATTGCGGCAGAAAGTCCTGCCGGGCCTCCACCAATAATTAATACTTCAGTTTCTATCTCTTCAATCTTTTCAATTTTAGCTTTTTCTTCTACTTCCGGTAATTTTGGTAGTCCCTCCACGCTTTGAACAATCATATTTTCTTTAACTTTTGTCATACAAGATTTTAATGGTATATCGTTGGCAATAACAGTGCATTTTGCACATTGCCCATTTGCGCAAAAAATTCCTTGAGCGCTACCATCTTTTGCATGATGTCCAAATATTTTCACTCCATTAGCAAATAATGCAGATGAAATCATCTCATCTTTCTTGGCTTTCATTGGAACATTATTCCAATAAAATGTTACC
>DAOWES010000069.1 GCA_030638385.1 Candidatus Cloacimonadota bacterium
ATGGAAAGACAAAAAAATATATGGAAATTTAGCCGCTAAGAGTACTAAAAACGCAAAACCTTATATTTCGATTAACCTTAATCTACCTCTTTCAAAATCTAATTCATGTTCCCTTTCCGCCTTTGCGGTTTCATTATTGTTAACAATTATAACTCCATATAAAATAATTACCTTGCTAAGATAACACATTGAAAAATTATGGCCTTAGTATAAAAATAATATTTCATAAAAAACAGAATATGAACAAAACAGAAAATAAACAAGAAAAGGAATTAAATGAGTAAATTAGAAAAATTTAGAGAACTGGGCTTATCAGAAGAGACGATTTCAGCAATCGCCAAAAAAGGATTTGAAGAGCCCTCACAAATACAAGCTCTTACCATACCAAAATTATTGGAAAATACAATTGATATAATAGGACAGGCACAAACAGGTACCGGAAAAACAGCTGCATTTGGTCTTCCTATTGTAGAAAGGATAATACCTGGCAAAGGATTTGTTCAAGCATTAATCTTAGTGCCAACGAGAGAGCTAGCGATCCAAGTAGCAGAAGAGCTGAGCTCTTTCCGAGGAAACAAAGACATTAGCATATTACCTGTTTATGGTGGTCAATCAATCGACACTCAGTTACGCAGGTTAAAAAAAGGCGTAGAAATTGTGGTAGGAACACCCGGACGTGTTATAGATCATATCAAACGCAGGACATTAGATCTTTCACAAATTGGTTATTTTATCTTGGATGAAGCAGATGAGATGCTAAATATGGGATTTCTCGAAGACATTGAAATAATATTTGCTACAACTCCAAAAGAGAAACGTACCTTACTTTTCTCCGCTACCATGCCTACCAGAATTCAAAAACTTGCCTCAAATTATATGCCAAAGTATGAACTCTTAAAAGTTAAAGCTAAATTAACTGCCGACCTCACCGACCAAATTTATTTTGAAGTACATGAAGCAAGTAAATTGGAAGCACTTTGCCGAATCATTGATATTGAATCGGAATTTTATGCATTGGTATTTTGTAGAACCAGAAACAAAGCTGATGATGTGGCCAGAAAATTATCTGATCGTGGTTATGAAGCTGCTGCCTTGCATGGCGATATCACTCAACATCAAAGAGAGAAAATCCTAAATAGCTTTAAGCGTAAAAGAATCAACATTCTGGTAGCTACAGATGTGGCTGCTCGTGGAATAGATATTGATGACTTAACTCATGTGATCAACTTTTCCATCCCGCAAAATCCCGAAGCATACGTACATCGTATTGGAAGAACAGGAAGAGCAGGACGTCAAGGGACAGCTATCACATTTATCACTCCTTCGGAATTTAGAAAGCTAATGAGAATTCAGCAGCAAACCAAGGTTGAAATAAGAAAAGAAAAGCTACCTAAAGTGAAAAATGTAATCAGCAAGAAACGAGAAAGAGTTATAGCAGAAATCACTAATATCCTCGAGAATGGAAATTTTGAAGATAATTTACCAATTTCTTATGAACTTTTGGCAAAATATAATGCCGATAACGTTATCGCTGCTTTAATGACACATGCTTATAAAGATGAATTTTCTATCACAAAATATGCAAGCATCGATGAACCTTCTGCTCGCAGCAAGAGACATCCAAATGAAAACTATGCACTGGAAGAAAATGGTAAAACTCGTTTGTTTATCGCTCTGGGAAAAAGCGATGGTATGGATCCCCGAAAGCTTATAGATTTCATCCAAAAAAATGCGAAAGTTGATGCACGTAATATCAGAGGGCTGAAAGTATTCGATAACTTCTCATTTGCAAATGTTCCATTTGAAGACGCAGAAATCATTATCCAAACATTCAGAAATAAAGGTAGAAACAACAAGCCATTGGTAACAAAAGCTAAAGAAAAAAGTGACAGCCCGGATAGATCAGATAGAAGATCTGATCGACCTAAACATCGAAGATAGTAGTTTTTTATTAGTGCGCCCAGTATGGGCGCACTTTATTTAGAGTAGAAGTCCCGAACTCCGGGACAGACGGAATATCAATTAATCGATGACAGTATAAAAGAGATGAATGGCATTATTTGGGGAAATGACAATAATATCATTTTCAATTGCACAAAAGATATACTAAGTAGAACAAATAATTTTTATCACCATACATATACTTTCATATTCAAAACCTACAAGTTTGGTTCTAATGAAACAATATTTTAATTATCACACCCACACATATAGATGTAATCACGCCCGTGGTGACATTGATGATTATTGCCAAGAAGCAGTTAAATTACAGATGAAAAGTTTGGGTTTCTCAGACCATACTCCCTTGCCAAATGAGCGTTGGCCAAATGTACGAATGCACATGGATGAATTAGCGGAATATTGTGAGCAAATTGATCTTGCAAAAGAAAAATTTCCGCAACTAAACATCTACAAAGGCTTGGAATGTGAGTTTGATATAAACTTAGTTAATTTCTATCAAGATATTTTATTGGGAAAACATAAACTCGAATATTTAATTGGATCGGTTCATTGGTTTCCTGTTGGATCCACCTGGCTAAACAGTTGGAGAGCACCGGCTAATGTTGCCAACCTGCTTGCTTACAGTAATTATATCATTAAAATCATGGAATCCAAATTATTCAGTTTCATTGCCCACCCGGATCTTTTTGCTGCGTTTTATCCTGAACAAAATAAAAATTCTGAGCAATGTGCAATTGATATTATCACAGCGGCATCTGAGCTTAATATCCCGCTTGAGATAAACGGATATGGACTTGAAAAGAAGCAAATTAAAACTTCTTCAGGCTGGCGAAACCAATATCCATGGGAGCCATTTTGGGAAATTGCAGGTGACTATAACATTCGGGTAGTAGCAAATTCAGATGCTCACAAGCCTAGCAATGTTTATGGTAAAATTGATGAGGCCATCGAAGTCGCAGAAAAATTTAACTTACAAGTTATTGATATATTCAAATAAAAAAAACTTGGGCTGCTTGACATTTAACAACCCAAGTTTTTACTTTTTTTTCAAATTGGAAACTTTGCTTAAAGCACTCAAGTTTCCGTAAGATATTTACTTTATTTCAAGTTTTGGCATCATCATTAAGACATTTTCGTTCTCATACATTTTCATCTCATCATTTAGATCTTTAAGCATTTGCAATTTCGTAGGTAAATTTGCCTGCATCGCAAATCCAAGATTTATTTCATAAGTATTTACTTTATCATATCCTTTAAATTCAACCATCTTTATATCATTTTTCAGATTGGCCAGTTGCTTCAATTCTTCAATTGCCGTATCCATGCCCCCCATCATATCCACCAAGCCGCGCTCCATCGCTTGCTTACCTGTCCAAACCCTGCCACGTGCAATTTCGTGCACTTCATCTCTGGTTAAATTCCTACCTTCTGCAACCACATCCACAAATTGCCAATAAATATGCTCGATGCTTTCGGAAATTATCTTTTTCTCTTCCGAATTCAATGCTCTGTTTGTTGTTCCAATATCGGAAAAATTACCTTTCTTCACAGATGACCAATTTACACCGATTTTCTCGTACAATCCTTCCAAATTGAAAAGCATTCCAATCACACCAATTGAGCCTGTAATTGTAGTTGGTTGCGCGATAATTTTATCTGCTTTTGCAGAGATATAATATCCTCCTGATGCTGCCGTACCTGTCATCAGTGCCACAATAGGTTTTTTATTCTCACCATCTTTGCAAAGCTCAACTTCTCTAGCGATTATATCTGATGCCAAAGCAGAGCCTCCACCACTATTTACACATAAAACAATTCCTTTAATACTCTTATCTTTGCGAGCTTTGCGAATTGCCTTGGCTGTAGTTCCGGAACCAATTGTTCTTCCCGGCTGCCCTTCTCCCAGGTGAATATTCCCGATCGCATAAATTACCGCTATTCTATCTTCCTTTGCTTTGTACCAATCAGTATTGGCTTTGGGGCCGGAAGTTTGCTTGGTAATTTTGCTATTGTTAAATTTATCTTTTAAAATAGCTGCAAGTTCGTCTTCATATATCAAACCATCAACCAAGCCCATTTCAAGCGCATTTTCTGCAATAAAATAGGGTCCATTATCAATAGTTTCATCAACACTCAACTTCAGTTTACTGCTTCTTCCTTCAGCTATCATCTTCTTCATCTCATCATAGAGTCCATCTAACAAATATGAATAACTTTCCCGTTCTGCTTCAGTCATCTCTGTTTCAGAGAACATATTACCGGCAGTTTTATATTTATGGCTTCGGAAGTTTTCCATCTTCACACCGAGTTTATCCATTAATTCCTTTATATATGGTGAATTAATAGCAATTCCTCGAAGATTAATTGAACCTGTTTTGTACAGGTAGATTTCATCAGCCACAGATGCCGCAAAAGCGTATCCAATATTACCGTATGTTTCTTTGTAAAAAATTATCTTTTTGCCTGTTGACTTGAAATCGAGAAGAGCTTTTTTAATTTCCACAAGATTGGCAAAACTTGCACTAATATTAGTTTTCCTAAAAATAATTCCTTCAATTGCATCATCATTTTTCAACTTCTCTATTTTTTTAAGAAGTTGTTCTAAGGTGACATTTTTATCACTAATAAACACAAATTTCCCGAATTTATTTCCTTGTTTTTTTTCAACAACTGAACCTTTTACTTTGAAATCATAGATCCCGTTAGATTTCTTTTTTCTTAAAAATGATGGGAATATTTTATCTGAGGTGCTTACATAATAATGTGGCTCTGCAAAATTATCATCATCTGTAATTTTACTCATTGAACCAATTTGTAGTTTCCCAAAATTAAGCCCGAAATTTAAGCCAATTTTTTCTGTATCAAGATTATAACAACCAGCAACGGTAAAACCATCGAGTAATTCTGTTTCCAAGCCAATTACAGGATTAACAAGCTGATCCTGATATTCTACATCTGCAGTAATGGTAAAGCGCTTGCCGAGCTTAGTTCCTAAAAAAGTAGGGCGAGCAGCTACACCGAATTTATAATTAGCTAGATCCTGCATTACTAAACCCAAAGAGAGTGAATTTGATGGGCGGTATAATGTTGATATTTCCAAATCTCCTTTTAGGAATTTTTTATTTTCCCAATCCCAAGCATAGCCAAAGTATAGATTTTTAAAACCCTCACCAAAAGTAATTCTATGCTGATAATTATCTCCATTTTTCATCATCAAATAACCACTATTTTCACCATTAAGATACATATCAAATTTATCACCAAATTCAATATTTTCATCTTGTGGGAATACAAATCCTATTCCCCCTGCATTTCCATATCCCATTGCTGCAGGATTTATTTTTGCAGCTAAGAAATTATCTGTTGTGGCAACTGATCTCTGCGCAAAAAGACCAACCGACAATATAAACATTACAGCGAAAAATCCTATTTTTTTCATTTTTTCCCCCTCCATTTTAAAGGCTATTTTTTTTAGTACTGATATATAAATTTGCATTTGAACTGGAAAGATTTAGTAAATTTCCTCCACCGCCCATAGAAGCTTTCAGATATGCACTAGATTGCTTTTCTACGTGAATATCAAGATCACTTACTTTGATATTTCCATTACTTGTAGAAGCCATAATTTCACCCGATATTCCGGGAAAAATGGCTACGCTGATAGAACCATTCGAAGAAGAAATTGTAACATCTTCATCCAATGTTAAAATATCTGCATAAATATCTGCATTGGAAGTAGATAGATTTTTAATATTTTTAACTTCTTCTACAGTAATATTAGCATTACGGGTCTTTGCAGAAAGTTTCCCATCTATATGTTTGGCAGAAATTATCGCATTTGATGTTTGTGCTTTAAGGTTACCACGACAATTATTTATGATAATATTTCCGTTGCTAGTAATAAGATTTCCATTATTGATTCCTGAGACATTTATAAATCCATTGCGAACATGAATCTCTCCCAATTGATAATTTTTAGGAACTTTTATCTCATAAGAAACTGTGGCTTTTACGCTATTCTTCCGATATTTCGTATTGATAGTGCAACCATCTTTTTCCAAGATCTCGACCTTTACTTCTTTTAATTCCTTGTTTGCATTTTTCATTCTTTTAGAAACTAAAATTTTAGCATAAATATCTACGTAATCTTTATCCCATTGAGTTATCGTCACGTTTCCGTTTCTGCTAAAAACATTTACTTTTGAATTCTTCATTCCACTATAAGAACCATTAAATTCAGAAATCAGGTAATCATCAGATTCAGATTCAAAAGCTGACCAATTGAATAAATTTACTTTTATATTCATACCATTATTATCCTCCTTATTAATGATCTTTTTTATAATTCTCTCAGGATTTTTCCCAATATTAGTGATTACTGCTCCGGTAACACCTTTGATTGCCGAGCCTAATAATGAGCCCCAAAATCCGGTTATATTAACATCTTCCTCATCACTTTGTACGATAATTCCTTTGGAAGAGATTGATACTCTCTCTTTAGCGTTTTCCACGAATATTCCCTCTGAATGAATTTTCACAATTTCACCATCGTCATTTACAAAAATACCATCTTTATTAAAAGATATCTTTTCTCCATCTTCTCCCACTATTTCCACACCGGCAAAATCAAATTTGCAAATTTCCCCCGCTTCGCCCATAATCATGTAGCTATTTTGTTTGGGAAGATAGAGATCTATTTGCTGCTCTTGAGCTGCAGATATAAAAATCTTTGAGTCTTTTTTCTCCATAATCACATTCTTGTTTTTCGACTTTATCTTAATTTCATTTCCGTTTATGAAATCAAGATCATCAATTATTATATTTTCAAAAACCAACTCTATTTGCTCTTCATCAACCCTCTGTCGCAGCTTAACAGCAGCAAATAACACTGAAACTAAAATTAGACTGCCGATTATCATTACTGTTTTCTTCATCTTTAATCCCCTTTTTTTCACAATAATTTTGCATTATTTATCTCAACTTCCGATTACAGCTTTCTCCCATCTTTGCAGATAGTTACATTATTCTCAACATTAATTATAAGATATTATTTCTCATTTCCATAATTATCAGTTATCACTTTGATAATTTTTATTTAATCTCCTTCCGACCATAGATATATGTTCCTGCCATAAATAAAACACCGGAAACAACCAATTGCCAGATAGTTTTCACATTAAAGAGCACACGCGCCCAATTCTGTTTAATTACTTCAGCAAAATCCACATCCAATAAACTTTGATTTTCCGGTAATTTCGGAGTATTTTCAATTAGTGTTTTTACATACTTTAAAGGACTTGGAATTCTCCAACCATAAATTGTATTGAGAACAACAATGATAATATTCACAGCAATCAAAATTGCTATAAATTTAAAGAAAGCCGATTGTTCAAAAATTGAAGAAACAAAAAAGCCAATACTTCCAATTACAATAGCACTTTTTATATAAACAATTTGAGCTTGAATTAACCCCTGAATAGCAGCAGAAATGCTAAAACCATCCAGGAAAAGCAAGATTACATTTAGAACCAGAAAATTAAGAATAGAAATTATGATAAAAACTACTAAATTTGAAAATATTCCCACTGTGTATTTCGAGCCTGTTCTTTGCCAAATACTAACGGGTTGAGAACAATGGAACAATTCACATTTTCTTCTTTTATCTTCATTAAGTGCATTCTGAGAGCAGATGATGACAAAAAGTAATGCTAAAAGTCCCGGAAAAATAACAATTATAGAATTTGCAAAGTAGCTCATCATCTGCGCAGTAACACCATTTGTAGGAAATGAAAACATCGAATCTACCTGTCCTGTGAAATATGCCACCAACATAATGATAATATTTATCAGATAGAAACCGCCAACAATCCAAAATGGAATTAGAACAGCCTTTTTATTTATATACCAATCTTTTTTTACTAATGCCAAAAACTTATGCATCTTTACCTCCTACTTTCATCAAAAACAGATCAGATAAACTTGGTGTACCATATTCAGCGTCTGCCAATTTCACATCAGAGCTAACAACACCGCTAATTTTTCCCAGAAATTCTGTTTTCAAACTAGCAGATATCTCATCTAATTCTGCCTTTCTCTCATTTGGTATCGAAATTACTTTATACTTCTTTTTAAGTTCTAAAATATCTTCGTGCAAAACAATTCTACCTTTATCAATAAAGATGATATCTTGTAAAAGATGCTCAACTTCTTCTACCTGATGCGTTGAAATGATAATTGTTTTATCCTCTGTAAAGAAGTCTCCCAATATTGTATTAAAAAATTCTTTTCTAAAGACAATATCAAGCCCTAAAGTGGGCTCATCTAAAAGCAACACATCAACATCAATAGCTAATGTTATAAGTAGATACAACTTAGTCTTCATGCCTTTTGATAAAGTTCCGACTTTTTTATTCAATGGTAATTCGCTTTTTTCTAAAAGACGATCGGCAATATCTTGAACCCAACGCTCATTAACCGATGCGACATACTCAATTGTTTGTTTTACTGTTAAGCGATCATCTAAACAGCCTACATCCGGGATAAAGGCAATACGCTCATGCAATCTACTTTCTTTTAAATGTGAACCAAATGTTTTAATCTCTCCTTCATAATTCAAAAAGCCAAGTAAGCAACGCATTAGTGTGGACTTTCCGGCTCCATTCTTTCCCAATAGCCCGATAATTCTTCCTTTCGGAATATCCAAATTGACTTCATCAAGAGCTTTCAGTTTTCCAAAGTGTTTTGTAACACCCTTCATTTCTATAAAATTCATTAATTTCCTCCTTGGAATATTTTCTCTGCAATTCTAATAATCTCAGATAAAGAGATGCCAATCGCTTTCCCTTTGAGAAAAACTTGCTGAAGATCATTTTCCAAAAATTGTTTAGTCTTGTTTGTTAATAATCTTTGACGAGCTCCGGCTAGCACAAACATTCCGATTCCCCTTTTTTTATACAATATATCTTCATTCATCAATTCATTATAAGCGTTGGATATTGTTTGAGGATTCACCCGGTAGTGTTTTGCCATATCTCTGATCGAAGCAATTTTTTCTTCTTCTTTCAGGGTTTGTGAAATAATAGCATTCTCAATCTCTTCTTTAATCTGAAGATAAATAGGAATACTTTCATTAAATTTCATTTTCCACCTCCTGTTTTAGTGTACGGGCTAACCAACACACCGGGCTTTTTTTTGTCAATTTTATTTTTCTCTTCTACTTTTTTCTTTGACACTAAATTGATTAAATTAGAAAAATTGTCGTCATAGCTTTCGAGTAATTATTGCTTTATATTTATAATTAGTGCAATTTTCGAAGAGATTATAAAAAGGAAATATTTTCATGTTTGAAAAACAAAAATTATACTCTAAAATCATATATTTTTTATTGGGACTATTGTTATCTATCTCAATTACCATAATTAGATATATTACCGGACCGGCTTTTCAGATTGAACAATTTTACTTAATACCAATTATTATTGTTACTTGGTATGTAAATAAAGAAGTTGGAATAATCATCGCCGCGATTAGTGTTTCACTTTGGATAGTATTTGATCATCTTACCATGCAAACATTAGCCAGCGGTATTGCTCCCGGTTTGAATGAAATATTTCGTTTGATAATATTCATGTTCATCATCTTCTTAATAGAACGTTCCAAATATTATATCATGAGATTAACCGAATTATCCGGAACTGACCTACTTACTAAAGTATATAATCGCCGCGGATTTATTAAGTTAGCAGATTTAGAGCTAGAACGTTCCAGACGATACAATCACTCTTTCTCATTATTATATATAGATTTAGATAATTTCAAGAAGGTAAATGATACATTTGGTCACCATACTGGTGATGAGCTTTTAGTAAGAGCTTCAGAAATTTTTGACAATCAAACGAGAAGTATAGATATCGTAGGCAGAATGGGTGGTGATGAATTTTGTATCTTACTTCCCGAAACCAATAAAGATGAATCTAAGATAGTGTATGATAAATTGAATTATGCAATAATGAAATTGATGAATGACAATAAGTGGCCGGTATCAATGAGTGTGGGAATTGTAGATTTCACGGAAAAACCTGCGACAGTCAATATAATGATAGCAGAAGCAGATGCATTGATGTATGAAGTTAAAAATAGTGGGAAAAATGGCTTAATCTTAAAAACTTATACAAACACTTAACCGGTGATAAAATTCAGAATTCCAATAAAGAATTATACCGCGAATTAACGTTTTACCATTGTCACGTTCTTCTTGCTCTTCTTTCAAGCTGAATGTGGAGTCGCCTGTTAGCCACCAAGAAATAACAATAAAAGAATTATGGGAAATAATATAACTATGATAATAAAATAATTTTAAAAGAAAAAAAAATACCTTAGCAAAATAGAAATATTTTAGCTTAGAGTATAAAAAAAAGGAAAATTAATAAAAAAGATTTTATTAATGTTACTTTTATTATTAACAATATTTAGTATAATACAAGCCGAAGAAGTTGACCGAGAGAAATATATGCCCCCAAAAAAGTCTAAACAACATAGCGAACCTTTACAAATTACGAAAAAATACCTTATAACTGCTTATTATAATACGAAATAAGGCCAAGTTTACTCAAAATACCTGAGATTTCTACTCATAGTAAGTGTTAGCTGAATCCCGGATAAGGAAGAAATACCTGAATGGGAAAAATAAAATTGGAGAGAGAATGGAAAAATTGTGGAAAGTAGTAACCATGAGGAACTACCGGAGCTGGGCGGCGTTTACCGGAAATTAACCCAAGCGGCGAGGATGTGATGAGAAGAATTTTTCCCATTAAAAAAAAGGAGTTCCACAAGAATCGTTGGAAGAGTTAAAATAAAAGTTTAAAAACATTTTAGATATCTACAAGCAGAATATAAAGTTAAGACCACTTTCAACTCAAAAAGTGTATTTTTTTACTCTTAATATATGAAGGGTGTTTTTATTTAAGAAGGGATCCTGTTTTTTCAAATAATAATTTATTATTATAAAATTATGATGAAGATAGCTTATGGAATATTATAAATATTTACAGGAAAAAAATCCTGCATATTTAAGTTAGAAAAGAATAAGTTCATTTATTAACGGCCTCTCTATTGCATTTTCCCCGGTAGAGAGGTTTTTAGAATTATCGAAACAATAAGATAATTTAGAGGGGGATACTTCTTGTCTGTCCCCGGATGAGAACGAAATGTGTGAAGGGGAAAAATAAATTTTGAAGAGG
>DAOWES010000254.1 GCA_030638385.1 Candidatus Cloacimonadota bacterium
CTCAAAAGTCCCCCAAACTGTCCCCTTGTAAATGGGGACAGCTTAGGGATTTAGTCATGTTATTCCTGTTATTCTCATGTTTCTTCTAAGATTCGGCTCTGAACAAAGTGAAGAACGATATCTGCAGGGAGAAGGACAGTAGAATGAGGGAGGTTGCAGGTGATGAGATTTTACAAAAAACAGCATTCAACGGCTCACCATGACAAAATCAGGCTATTAGACAGAACTCTTTTTACTCTCCCTGTTTTCTGTGCCTTCAGTGCTTAACTCTCTTCTATTAACATCTTCATTTGTTCGTGTTGTTCGTTGCCAATCTCTTTTTCCTACTATAGCTACTACCCGCAAAACCTGTTTAACCTCACACACAAAAAAAAAGATGAATATTGAAGTTGCTAACTAAACAATATTTAGTCAGTTAGATATCTTTATGGTTAGCCAAACCCACAGCCAACTATATCGATAAAATTATTGACAGCATATGTCGAACAAAAAAATATGCATTTTAAAGAAAGTATATCTGAACGCTCTGGGCGCATGGTTATAATACCAAATAGCCCTAACCCTTACCAGATTAGCTTTTTATGATCAAGTTGTAGCCAAATTATTTTGGTGCATAATTAATATTTAATAAAAAATTAAAAGTACAGGAGATAGATGATGAAAAAAGGAATTCACCCTAACTATGAGAAAGTATCAGTAGCATGTTCTTGCGGTAATGTTATCGAAACTAGATCTACAAAATCAAATTTGGCTGCTCAGATTTGTTCTCAATGCCATCCTTTCTACACAGGAAAACAAAGAAATATGGATAAAGAAGGTCGGATCGAAAAATTTAACGAAAGATATAAGAATATTAACACTAAATCAGAAAAATAAATATTTTTTTTCTTATGCACCATTTCTATATGCAAAAATATAGCGATGGTGCGTTTTTTTTTATGGAGAAATAATGAATAAAAAACAGATACAAATTGGTGGGCAAGCAGTAATCGAAGGTGTGATGATGCGAGGTCCCAAACACTTAGCAACAGCTATCAGACGTAAGGATAATTCTATCGAGATAAAGAAAGATAGCTTTGAATCGATAACAACTAAGATTAAATTTTTGGGGTTTCCTTTTATTCGCGGCTTTACCTCACTCATCGAAATGATGATAATTGGTTTTAAAACACTAAATTTTTCTGCCAGTCGTGCTGAATTGGATTGGCAAGAAGATGAAAAAGAAACGAAAGAAAAATCGGAAGGTCGCAAAAAAGTAGAAGAGATTTTCAGCTATCTATTTGCCTTTGGTCTGGCATTTTTACTTTTTGCGTATTTACCATATCAATTAGCCGATCTAATGAAACTGGGAAAAGAGAATATCTATTTCAATCTTTTCGCCGGAGTTATTAGAATTATCTTCTTTGTGTTATACGTTTGGATAATTAGCAAAATGAAAGATGTGAAAACAATCTTTCAATACCATGGAGCGGAGCATAAATCGGTGTATGCCTTTGAAAAAGGAAGCTCATTAAAGCCTGAAGACGTGCAACAATTTTCTACCCTGCATCCTCGTTGCGGCACAAGCTTTATCTTCTTAGTTTTGCTTATTTCCATATTAATCTTTTCGATCATAGATACCTTGGTTGCCAGATCTTTTGGTGTGCCTCATTTTCTCATACGTTTGCTATATCATATACCTTTCTTACCTCTTATTTCCGGTATTTCTTATGAAATCCTCAAATTAAGTGGCAAAAGAATAGATCATCCACTTGTAAAGATTATCACAGCTCCCGGCTTGGCTTTGCAGAGAA
Source organism: Candidatus Cloacimonadota bacterium (assembly GCA_030638385.1). GTDB lineage: Bacteria > Cloacimonadota > Cloacimonadia > Cloacimonadales > TCS61 > DAOWES01. Next base: position 1,794 of record DAOWES010000254.1, read on the forward strand.
TTACTACTCTACCCCCGGATGATAAACAAATCGAAGTGGCAGTGATAGCTATGAAGTGCGCTATGGAAATGGATATTAGTGAATATAAACATGCAAAAATAATAGAGGAAAATTAATGAAACTGCCTGAAGATAAATTAAACAGCTTACAAGAAGAATATAAGCAATTACAAGAAGAAGTAATGGATCCGTCCAAAATGTCTGATCGTCGTTATTATGGTAAGATAACAAGAAGATTTAAAGTATTGGAAGAGATCTTAGCTTGTGCTAAGAAAGTACAAAACATCATGGATACAATTGCCGAAAACAATGAGATGATCTCCAGCGAAACAGATAGTGAATTGATCAATCTTGCTAAAGAGGAAATTGTAGAGCTAACAACAGAACTTAGCGAAGAAGGTAATCGTCTGCGTGAACTTTTGGCACCCAAAGATCCAAACGATGAAAAAGATGCTATCATCGAAATTCGAGCCGGAACAGGTGGAGACGAAGCAGCTCTTTTTGTTGCCGATCTTTTCAGAATGTATTCATATTTAGCAGATAAAATGGGTTGGAAAAAATCGATTATATCATCTAACCAAATAAGCGGCGGTGGTTTCAAGGAAATAGTATTTTCACTCTCCGGTGGAAATGTTTTTGGAACTATGCGTTTTGAAAGTGGTGTACATCGTGTGCAAAGAATACCAGAAACAGACTCTCAAGGTCGTGTTCATACCTCAGCCATCTCGGTAGCAGTTTTACCGGAAGCGGAAGAAGTGGATATCGAAATACATGCAAATGACCTTAAAATTGATGTTTATCGTGCTTCCGGTCATGGCGGCCAAAGCGTCAATACAACCGATTCAGCGGTGCCCATCACCCACCTGCCCACCGGGTTGGTGGTGACCTGCCAGGATGAAAAATCGCAGTTGAAAAACAAGAACAAGGCCTTAAAGGTCTTACGTGCACGCCTTCTGGACAAAATAACAACCGAGCAAAACGAAAAAAGATCCCGGGAGCGAAAAAACCAGGTCGGAAGC
>DAOWES010000107.1 GCA_030638385.1 Candidatus Cloacimonadota bacterium
CTTTTTCAAATTCTTCTTTTGTTTTGAATTTCATTGAAATCTCGACAAATTTATTATCTACATCCTCACTGCCAATATTGACATTTGTGCTTTTCGCTTTGTGCAGTAAAATATAACCGTCAATCAATTGGTTTATTGCCGCCTTCTTTGCTTCCAATGTAGGTTCTTCCAATTTCAGTCGTAAAAGTGTATTGCGCAATTCCGCTTTATATTCCACGTCTAAAACATTATAGTTATCAACTTTAGCAATTATCATCAGATCTCCTCAATTATATTGTTTCCAGTTTAAAATTTTTTGCTTAACATCACATATACTAACATCATTTGCGTCCAATGCCAAATCGAATTTTAGCCTTCTAAACCAAGTCAATTGACGTTTTGCATAATTTCTTGTATGTTTTTTAGCCAAACGAACACATTCCGGAAGCTCTTCTGTACCTTGAAAAAAAGGATAAAATTCGCGATACCCCACCGATATCATCCCCGGATCTGTTTCCTGATAACCACTACTTAATAGATTATCAATCTCTTTCAACAATCCCATATTCAGCATTTCATCAATTCGCCGATTAATTCGATCGTACAAAACGTTTCTATCTCTTTGTAAGAAAATTGTGTAAGCAACGAAAAACCTCTTTTCACTTTGTTCTTTCCAATGCTGAGTAATGGATTTACCGGTAACCTCATAAACTTCCAAAGCACGAATCATCTTTTGAACATCATTTGTTTCGATTCTCTCAGCCGATTCAGCATCTACTTTTTGCAAGATCTCTTTTATCTGTTCAGGAGATTTCTCGTCAGCCATTATTTGCAGCTTTTCTTTTATCTCTTTAGATGCTTCCGGCACTTGAATTAATCCCTCTAACAGTGCTTTCACATACAAGCCCGTCCCTCCCACAATGATGGGAATTTTATTTTGGGAATGTAATTGGAAAATTGCATTTGAGGCATCTTCCACAAATTTGCCGGCATTATATTCTTCATCAGGATCAACAATATCGATAAGGTGATGCCTTACTTCCTGCTGCTCTTTCTCGCTAACTTTTGCAGTACCAATATTTAAGTGACGGTAAACTTGTCGGGAATCAGCCGAAATTATCTCTGTCTGAAGCTCTTTTGCAAGCTCAATTGCTAATCCGCTTTTTCCACTAGCAGTAGCACCTTGAATAACAATTATAGGTATTGGTTTAATCATTATGGTTCAATCCGTTTAAATTTTTTCTCAAAGAAATCCATGGTAAGCTTAATAATCAATGGCCGGCCATGCGGGCAAAAATATGGCACTTCACACGCAAATAGATCGTTGATAAGCGTGATCATCTCTCGTTTGCTCATCTTTTGTCCGGCTTTGATGGCAGCCTTGCAGGCAACAGATTTGGAAAGACTATCGCGGAAGTCTTCTGTTTCCGAAAATTCATCTTCAAGTTGCTTCAGAATTTCTATAAATACTTCTCCCCCATCCCAATTTTCCAATTCAGCCGGGATTTCATCTATTACCACAGAATCGCCACTAAATGTTTTCACCGAAAAGCCAATTTTTGAGAAAATATCGAGATTTTCAGTAATTAACTGTGGAATTGTATGTTTTAGATAGGGAGGCAGATCGATAACTATCGGGAAAAGAAGCTTCTGAGTTATTGCCGGTGCACCGTGAATTCTATGCAATATTTTTTCAAATAAAATTCGCTCATGAGCAGCATGCTGGTCTATCATCATCAAACCTTCTTCAACCTGTACAAAAATATAGCTCTGGTGCAATTGCCATGGATTGATAATTTCTGCTTCCGACCTAACTATAATAGCCGGTTTTGACTTTGAAAGTGTTTTACTAATCTCTTCCTCTTCCGGGGTTGGTTTTGTAAAAATATCAGGTTGAAAAGTTTCATTAAACTCTTTTTTATAATTATTAAATCTTTTCTTATCTGTTTTATTTTTGAATATTTTCGCTTCTACTTTTGTAGTTTTACCCGATTTTATTTGAGTTGTAAGTCTGTCTTTAATCTCACTAAATCTCTCATCTTCATAGCGCATCAATTCATTTGAAATTACATTTTTCACGAAACTATGTACAGCTCCGGGATCTCCAAAACGAATTTCTAATTTCGCCGGGTGTACATTAAAATCTACCCGAGACGGCTCTACTTCCAAAAATAATATATAGGGTGGAGTTTTTCCTTGTTGGAAAATTCTTAATTTCTTTATGAATGGTTCATAGGCAGCTTTTATACTATGAAAAATTATCTTATCCTTAATAAAACGACCATTTACAAAAATATATCTGAAATCAGAAAAGAACTCATTATCCTCTTCCAAACCATTAATATAACCATTAATTTTTATTCCCGGCTTTCGCTCATCAATTCTTATCAGATCACGCTTGGTAAAATCTGAACCAAAAATGGCTAATAATCTTTGCTCCACATTTTCAACCGCCGGATAGTTTAATTTCTCCTTATTGTTAGAAATAAATCTAAAATGAATATGAGGATATAAAATCGATTGATAATGCAAATAATTCATGATGTGCTTAAATTCAACTTGATCAGATTTTAAGAATTTTTTACGGGCAGGTACATTGGCAAACAATTTGCGTACCGATACAGTTGTTCCCACTGTGGAAGAAGTCTTGGTGAAATTTATCAATTTCCCACTATCAAATTCAACTTGAGTTGCTATGCTATCTTCCTGCGTCATCGAGATAAGGGTTAACATACTAATTGAGGCAATACTTGGAAGAGCCTCTCCTCTAAAGCCTAATGAGGAAATATTAAAAATATCAGTCACTGTATGAATTTTGCTGGTTGCATGACGTTCAAAACATTGCAAAGCATCATCTTCACTCATTCCAGAACCATTATCACTTA